>NZ_JAZKVY010000316.1:0-81391 GCF_036624925.1 Stenotrophomonas sp. A3_2 | reverse complement strand
CAGCAGGCACAGCAGGTGATCGCGCGTGCACTGGCCAGCGGCAAGGCCGAGCGCCTCTGAAACGGCGGTATCGGCCGCGCCCTGCCGGCGCGCCGCCCGGCCCAACCGCCACTGGGTCGGGCCCCGGCCGGCCCCGGCCCGCCCCCCCCCCCGCCCCCCCTGCCGCGGCAGGGCGCGGGGCCGGCCCCGGCGCTACCAGCGGAACATCAACCGCAGCTGGCGCGTTCGATGCGGTTCTGCGCATCCACCTGCACGGTCACGCGGTCCTGGCGGAAGTCCATGGTCACCGCCATGCCAGGCTTGACCACCCGTGCATTGCGCGCGCCGCTGGCGCTGACCAGCTGCTTCACGGTGGCCTCGTCGGCGGTCTTGCCGGTGAAGGGTTCAAGCTTGTCGGGCTGGCACTCATGCGGGCCATCGGCCGCCGGTGGCGGCGTGGTCTCATGCGCGGTACTGCTGCCGGCATGGCTGCAGGCGGCCAAGGGCAGGATGGCGAGCAGGACCAGGGGATTGAGGCGCATCGTCGGGCTCCAGGCGTGGATGGTGGCGGCAGTGTCACCGCTGCCACCGTCAGGGCATGTCAACGCTGCCCCGTGTCATTACTGCCCGACCAGCGCCAGTGTCTCGCGCTCGCGCTGTTCCTCGCGCACCAGCCGCTGCAGCAGCAAGGCCAGCGTCACCACGTCCTGATGATTGTGATCGGCCACCCGGCGCAGGTTCACCGCGTCGCCGCCACGCAGGAAACGCAGCCATGCACCGGGTGCTTCCGAACCGGGCAGGTCGTCCTCGCGGACCACGCGCAGCAATTGCCGCTCGATGGTGGACAGCTTGCAGTTCTCCCAGGTGCCGCGATAGCGGCGACGGGTGGGGTAGAGCAGGTCCACATGGTCCAGCGCGGTGATCGGATCGCGTTGGCGCGCCAGCCGGTAGCGCGCCTTCAGCAGCGGCGCATCGTAGCTGCGGCCGTTGTAGCTGCAGAACACGGTGGAGGGCTGCAGCCAGCTGGCGAAGGTGGCAAGCATGGCCTCTTCGGCGGCCATCGTCGACATCAGCAGCTGGCGGACGCGCAGGCCGTCGCCGCGTTGCGGGCACGTGTGCCAGTCCGCAGCGCCGATCATGAAGGCACGCGTGCCGGTGCCACCGGCCAGGCCGGTGGTCTCGGTATCGAAGAACAGCAGGTCGCGCGCAGCTACGTGCTGGTCCTCGCGCTTGGCGAAGGCCAATGACAGCGGGGTGGTCGGGATTGGTTGCGGCTGCAGCGATTCGATCAGGAACAGGCCCGGTGCGATCTCCTCGCCGGGCAGCTGACGATCCTGTGCGCTGGCGCGTGCCGGCGTGGCACTGCCGCGGGAGCGCAGGCCGAGCAGGCGATGCAGGCTGCCTACTTCCGGCCGACGCAGCGGTGTGGGTGCCGGTGCGGAGGCCGCAGCGCCGGTCGGCTTGTGGCGGATTTCCTGTTCGACCCAGGCGAACACCGAACGTTCGGCCGGTGGTTGCCGCGCATCGTTGGCGGCCACGGATGCCGGTGGCGCAGGGGGCACGTCCGGCGCGGCCGGTGTGCTCGCCTTCGGGTCGCCGGCCTGCTTCCGCAGCAGGCGCAGCTTGTCCAGGCTCAGGCTCACGGTGCCAGCAACTCCATCGGCTCGCGCGTGGTGATCACCACGTCGGGCACATCCTGGCAGGCGTCGGCATCGAACAGGTCGAGCACGCGCAGCGCCAGCGTGCGCGGCGAAGTCTCATCGTCTTCCTGCGCGGCCAGCACCGGACCCACGCAGGCCGGGCAGCCAGCCTTGCAGTCGCAGCGCTGCACCAGTTCGCGCGCGCGCTGCACCAGCTCGGCCTGGCGTTGCCACAGCGGTTCGCTGAGGCCGACACCGCCGGGGAAATTGTCGTACAGGTACACGGTGGGCACGAATTCCTGCAGCAGCTCCACTCCAGTGGGATCGCCCTCGCTGCCGCGTAGCTGGCCACGGCCACTCTGGTCGGCGATGGCGAACCAGGAACCATCGCCGTTGCCGACCGACTTCTGCAGGTCGCGCGCATCGGCCATCACCGCCACGGTGGCAACGATGTGCAGCGCGTAGGCGGCGCCGAGAAAACCATCCAGTGCATCCTGCTTGCTGGCGAACGCACGCAGCAGCAGCGCCTGAGGCAGCTGCCACCACACCGCCGTGGTGTGCAGTTCCTGGTCAGGCAGGTTCACCGGGCCGTAGCCGATGTTTTCGTGGGTGTAATAGCGGATCTTCTTGTAGCCGGCCACGCGCCGCACTACATGCACTTCGCCATGGTGCGAATCGCCACGGCCGGCCACGCCGCCGTCGAAACGGTCCAGCACCTTGAGCTTGGTGAAGTCGATGCTGTCGGTGTAGTAGTCCACGTGGGTACGGGTGACGTAGGCCTTGCGGCCCTCCCAGTCCAGCGTCTCCACCTGGTACGGGGTGGACTGCACCATGTGGATCGCCCCTTCGTACAGGGTGAGTGCGGCGGCGGAGTAATCGACCTCGGCGATGATCTGCTGGCGGCCATCGCTGCGGTCGACCACCACGAAGTTACCGTCGGCCACCGCGCGCAGGCTGACCGCATTGGCGGGATAACTGTCGGCAATCCATTCCCAGCGCTCGCCTTCGCGGTGGATCACTTCGGTCTCTGCCAGCGCTTCCAGGAATACCTCCGGATCGATCGGGCCGAAGCCATCGCCGACCCGGAACGGCAGCTCGAAGGCCGCGCACCGGATATGGTCGAACAGGATCAGCGGCTGGTCCGGCGCGATACGCGCGTGCTCGGGCGAGGCCTCGGCGAAGAAGTCCGGATGCCGCACCACGTACTGGTCCAGCGGCTGCGAACTGGCCACCATCACCCCCAGCGCGGGCTGCTGGCGGCGACCGGCACGGCCAAAGCGCTGCCAGGTGGCGGCCACGCTGCCGGGGTAACCATTGAGGATGACCACGTCCAGGCTGCCGATATCCACGCCCAGTTCCAGCGCCGACGTGCTGACGATGCCGTCGATGTTGCCGGCACGCATCGCGCGCTCGGTCTCGCGCCGCTCGGTGGGCAGGTAGCCACCGCGGTAGGCGCGGATGCGCGGCGGTTTGCGCGGGTCGTGGTCGAAGATGTCCTTCAGGTACTTGGTCAGCACTTCGACCATCAACCGGGTCTGCGCGAACACCAGGGTCTTCAGCCCGGACTTGATCGCGATGCGCGCGATGCGGTTGCTCTGCGACCGCGCCGAGGCGCGCAGGCCCAGGTCCGGATTGATCACCGGCGGGTTCCACAGCAGCACCTGTTTCGGCCCGCTGGGCGCGCCGGATTCGGTGATGGCGGTGACCGGCGCCTCGATCAGCGCCTCGGCATGTGCCTGCGGGTTGCCGATGGTGGCCGAGCACAGGATGAACTGCGGTTGCACGCCGTAGAACGCGCAGATGCGCTTGAGCCGGCGCAGCACGTTGGTGACGTGGCTGCCGAACACGCCGCGGTAGGTGTGTACTTCGTCGATGACGATGTAGCGCAGGTTCTCGAAGAACTGCGCCCACTTGGTGTGATGCGGCAGGATCGCCTGGTGCAGCATGTCCGGATTGGACACCACGATGTCGCCATGCAGGCGGATCGCCTGGCGCGCATCACCCGGGGTATCGCCATCGAAGGTGAAGGCCTTGACGCCCAGATCGCCAGCACGGTTGAGTTCCAGCAGCTCGGCCACCTGGTCCTGTGCCAGCGCCTTGGTCGGGAACAGGTACAGCGCCTTGGCCTTGTCCTGCATCGCCGCGCTGACCACGGGCAGGGTGTAGCACAGCGACTTGCCGCTGGCGGTGGGGGTGACGATGGCCACGTGCTCACCACGCTGGCTGGCCTCCCAGGCCTCGGCCTGGTGGCTGTAGAGCTGCTCGATGCCGCGTGCCTTCAGGGCCGCGGCCAGGGCCGGCGGCACCGACCTGGGAATGGGCGCGTAGCGGCCTTCGCGGCCGGGAATGGCGAAGCTGCCGGTGATGCGGTCCTGGTAGCGGCGCTGCAGGCGCGCGCTGAGCAGGGCGCCGTCGCGGGCGGGCAGGCCGTCGCGGGTGGCGAGCTTCTGCTCGGCGTCGGCGGTGCGCTTGGCGAGTTCGTAGGCCATGGAAAGTGGAGCCGGGACGGATTGCGAGGGGTCACATGGCACCACATCCACGTCTCAGGATGTGAGACATCGCGCGCGAGGGGCGTGAACCGTTCATTGCCACGGACGGGTCCGGACGCTGCGCGATGTCCGCTTCAAGCGCCTCGTTGCGGCGGAAGAACTGCACCAT
Organism: Stenotrophomonas sp. A3_2; assembly: GCF_036624925.1. Taxonomy (NCBI): domain Bacteria; kingdom Pseudomonadati; phylum Pseudomonadota; class Gammaproteobacteria; order Lysobacterales; family Lysobacteraceae; genus Stenotrophomonas; species Stenotrophomonas sp. A3_2. The sequence goes on along the minus strand of NZ_JAZKVY010000316.1, from coordinate 77,114 downwards.
GCAGATCACAATCCGCATCGCGTGCCAGCCCAACGCCAGCAATGCCACCGCCCCCCAGCCAGACGCAAGCGGCCAGCCCAGCTCCAGGCGCTGCGACTACGGCATCCAGGCGGCGCCGAAGACCAGCACGCACAGCAGCAGGCCCAGCCACGCCAGTTGCCAGGACCCTCCCGGGGGCGGATAGCGGCGTCGGTCGCTGGCCAGGCACCACGCCGTGCCAGCGCCCAGCACTGCGCCGTCACAGGCGCGCACATCCAGCAGCATCGAGCGCCTGCGGGAGAATGCCGCAGCGTGCTCCCATTCCGCTGGAAGCTGCACACGCCGGTCATTGCCCAGCAACCACACCCGTGATGTCTGGGCAGTACGCTGGTACGCGCGCAGGCGCCCGCGGACCCGCAGCACGCGCTGCGCTGTCGCAGGGCCGTTGCGGCGAGGGAAGCCCAGCCAGGCCGCAAGACCGGCGATGGCGAGCAACGGCATGGCGAGCAGGCCCGGGACGCCGGTGGCGGCCCACAGCGCCAGTGCGGCAATCAGCAGCGGGGACGGGCGCAGGCCGGGACCCCGTCGCATCGAGACTTCTTCGGGTGTCTCCAGGCGCTCGCCACAGACGCGGCTGGTGGCTGCATCCGGCCGTGCAGCAGCGATGGTGAAGCCATTGAGACGCACCACCATGGCCACGTGATCACCCAGTACCACGTCAGCTTCATTGTCTTCCGAGAGGTAGGGCCATGCCTGTCTTGGCACCAGCACGGGAATGCCAGCCAGAAAGCCGTCACCGACCGGGAAGCTGTTCCGCCACGCCCCGCCGGTGAAGGCGCCACTCAGCCGCTTTATCTGGTCGTCATGGTCGCAGCCGGTCAACGCGCGCACCGGTGCCAGTGCCATGTGTTCGTCCGCGCCCAGCGTCCGCAGCGTGCTGCTGCGGCGCAGCGAGGCGATGCCTGCGCGGACACGCGATGTCCATTCGGCTGCGGTCGCGATGACCATCAGGCACACGACCGCCAGACCAACCAGTACTGCCGCGCGCGACATCAGCAGGCGACTGGCCGACGCGGCGGGCGTGTGGAGGGAGCTGTCATCAAGGAGGGCCTTACCGGGAAAACCGCAGGATGCCGTCCCCGCGCCCCGAGGGGAATGAAGTTCGTTGCAAACTTCGGTGCCCGGTCCGCGCAGCGACGATGCGTGACACACCCTGAATGCCCCCGCCGATGCCAACGAAATCTGAAGCCCGCATCCGTATCCTTGTTCACTGGACGCAACCAACAGGGTGGATGGCTGTGGCACGACCGGGAACGCAGGGAGCACTGCTGGCCAGCCTGTTGCTGGCGGGCATCGCGCAGGCGCAGCAGTCGGTGCCTGCGTCTGGTCCTGCGCCTGCACCTCCTGTAGATGCGCCGGCCGCACCCCCCGCGCCGATCTCCACCACCCCGCCACAGGACGGCGTCACCACCTTGGGAGAAGTTCGCGCGCTCAAGCCGGATGACGAGCCGGTGGACCTGTACCGCTTCAAGAACCCGGTGAAGTTCGGCGACAACCGCTTCAGCCGTGACTGGAGCGAGCCGCCGTCGCCGGAGCAGGTCAGCATGGGCGGTGGCTACATCATGATGGGCGTGGTCAAGGGTGTGATGGCGGCAGCCAAAGGCATCAACAAACTCACCGGCGGGCCGGACCAGATCCAGGCGGCCGTGGCGCGGCCACCGCCAGAGCTCAGCGCCGAACAGCAGCAGCGCGCGCTGCGGTTCTCACAGGAGCAGGATGCCGGCGACACAGCGCCAGTGAAGTAGGCCGGTATATGCTGCTGGCCCCCCACCGGTAATGCTGTCATGTCCCTGCGTTCGTTCTGCCTGCTGGCCGCGTTGCTGCCGGCCTCCGCCTTCGCGTCCGATATCGCCGATGGCGGCGCCTGCCGCAATGGCGCATTCCCCTCCGAACAGAGCCGGTTCGCGCTGGCGCGGGTGGTCGATGTACCGCGCCTGTACCTGCTCGGCGACATGGATGGCTGCCCCGCCAAGGGCGAACCGGCCTGCCGCCAGCGCAGCTATGTGGTCAACGGCGATACGGTGGTGACCGGTCGCGACCTGGGCCGTTACCGCTGCGCGTTCTTCCCGAACAAGGTGGGCGGCAGCGCCGGCTGGGTCGACCGCAGCAAGCTGCAGGCGTTGCCGGTGGTCGTGCCAGCGCTGCAGGATTGGGCGGGCGAGTGGAAGGATGGCGACAACGGCCTGAAGATCCGCGTGCAGGGCGGGCAACTTCATGTGGAGGGTGACGCCTACTGGCCCTCAGCCAACCCCACGCCGGAACAGCGTCCCTACGGGCCGAACATGGGCCAGGTGGAAGCGCGGGCGACGCCGCGCGGTGCTGATGTGGAATTCGTCGAGGACACCTGCAGGGTGCGAGTGCATTCGCTGGGTGAGGTACTGATCGTGGCCGACAACAGCGAATGCGGTGGCATGAACGTGCGTTTCAACGGTGTGTACCGGCGCGCCGGAAAACGTTGAAGGGCGCATGAGGGATGGGGCCGGTAGATCCACGCCACGCGTGGATGCTGTGCGCGATCCAACGGCGGGGTCGGAGCCCTTTCGCGAACGAAGGGGATCCGACCCCAGGCTCAGCGCCGCCGCTCCAGCCACCACAGCAATGATGCGCACAGCACGAACGCCAGCCACCACGGCCAGCGCGAGCCCGGCACGGGTTGCACCACCGACGCGTCTGCCAGCGTGCTGGCAGCCAACGCCCGCGTGGTCGCATCGATCATCACCTGTCGATGCAGCGTCGGTGCATCCTTCGGGTCGAACACGTAGCGCCAGACAACGCTGTCGCCATGCTGCAGGCGTTGCCAGCCTGCCTCACGGGGCCACCAGCCGGCGCAGCGCAGCGCCGACGCCGTGCCATCGACGATCAGGGGCACGTCGTCGCCGCGTTTGTTGAAGGCCTGCAGTGGTGCCTGCACACCGCACAGCGCCTGTCGTTCACCTGCCCAGGCGATCGGCTGCGGTGACCACAGTGCATCAGCGCTGTCCTGCGCGCGTGCCAACGTGGCCACCGCGTCGCTCCAGAGTTCGCCGTGGCGGTCATCGCGCCCGGCCAGCACCCAACGCCAGCTGTCGGTGATGGGCAGCAGGCCGATGCGGCCCTTGCCGACCGCGCGCCAGCCACCGATGGCGTTGCCAGCTCGATCGTGCAGCAGTGCGCTGCCGCCCGGCGCCTGCAACGCCAGTGCTTCCAGCGAAGGCAGCGCGGCACTGTGCGAGCTGCGGTCGGCCTCTTCGCCGTAGCCGGTGGGCAATGTGCCGGCGGCGAGCGGGCCACGGCGTGCGGCGAGGATCGCGCCTTCGCCATCGGCGGGAAGTTCGAGGGTGCGGCTGCTGCCATCGCCCTGCACGGGCAGGCCCAGATCGCGGAGGCGCTGGCGCGCACTGGCCGAAGGTGCGCCCGCACTGCGTACCAGCACGCCCAGTCCATCGCGCAGTGCCTGGCGCACGGTGGCCAGCTGGCCTGCACTCAATGCCGCGAGGCTGCGCTCGTCCAGCAGCAGCAGATCGCTGCGCGTGAGCGATGCTGCATCAATCGCCACCGCGCCATCGCCGATGCTGAGTCCGGCCCCGGTATCCGCCTGCACCCGCACACGGATGCCGGCATCGGCCGCCCAGCGGCGCAGGTACTTCAGCTCTGGGCCCGGCGCACTGGCGCGCACCAGCAGGCGCAGCGGTGCGGCCGGCAGGGTCTGCTGCGGCACCGGGACGCTGTCCACCACATGGCCGTCGGCATCGAGCAGGCGCAGCTTGAACACGCTGCGGCCTTCGGCGCGGGCGATGCCGCTCAGCTGCACGCGGCCGTCGTCGGCAACGTCCGTGCGATCGACCACGCTGCCGGCCGGGTCGAGCAGTTCTGCTTTCGCCTTGGCCACGCCACGCGCCTGTGCCTGCACGTCAAAGCGGGCACCGGGTGCGACATCGGCCGGTGGTTGCAGTGCGATCCAGCCGCGCGGCTCCGGTGCGGCCTGCCAACGTACATCCGACGGCAGCACCGTGTCGCGGTCACGTGCGGCCAGACCTGCACCGACCAGCGTCAGCGTGGCGGCCGGATGCTGGCGCAGCGCGGTGGCCAGGTCGGGAACGCGCTGTGCGCCGGGCACATCGGCAGCTTCGGGCAACAGCAACAGCGGGCCTTCGCTGGCCGGGGGTGCGCCGGCCTTGCCGGCATCGACGCCAAGCACGACCAGCCCGCCTGCGGGCTGCTGGCGGGTGGGCGGCATCAGGCAGAAGTACAGCAGCGTGGCGACGATGACCTGCAGTGCGATCACGCTCCACCGGCGGCCAGGGTGCATTGTGCTTCCACGCAACTGGCGCACGCTGGCGATGACCACGACCAGAGTGAGTGCCAGCGCAATCCACAGGTTCAGGCTGGTGGCGGTCATGGCTGCGCCTCCAGCGCATCGAGGTAGCGCTGGCCCATCGCATCGGCCGCACTGCGCCGCATCGCCTGCGGCAGTGGACGCTGCAGCGCGCGCCACAGCTGCGCACGCAGGCGCTGGCGACAGTCGATGCAGTCGGGCTCGATGCGCAGCTGCTCGATGGCCGCAGCCAGATCCAATGCATCGGGCAGGTAGGCCGCGTTGCGCTGCTGCCAGGCCGCGAGCGCATCGAGATCCGGTGCGCCGTTGTCATCACCGAGGCGCTGCCAGGCTTCAACGATGGCCGGATCGGGCGGGGTGCGCGCGGCCAATGGCAGTTCGCGACTGGCCAGTCCGGCGCGATCACCGCCCAGCCGGCGGCTTTCATCGATGGGTGGCAGCTCCGGCCCGATCCGGGCCAGGTAGATGCGCTCGGCCTGCTGCACCTGCTTGATGAAGCCCAGCGCCTTGTAGGCAAATGGCAGCGCCTGCTGCGGGCGGCCCTGGCGCAGCTCACCTTCGGCCGACCACATCTGGTCAAGCGCGGCCTTCAACGTGGCGCGGGTCTGCGGGTCGAGCAGGGTCGCCGCCTCGGCGTGGTCGTGGGTGTGGCCATACTCGGAGAGAACGTCGGTGTCGCTGCCGAACACCGGTGGCGTATCGGCATTGGTCGGCTTGCCGCCGTGATCATGGTCATGCGCGTCGTGCGCGCCGGCCTCGGCGCCATGGTCGTGATCGTCGTCGTGGTCGCCGGCGGACGGCGTATCGCTGGTGGGCAGGTCGCTGGTCGGCGGTGGCTTCGGTGCACCTTCGCTTTCCTCGCCCAGGAACTGGCCGTAGCGCAGGCGCAGGATGCGCTGGTCGACACCGATCGCATCGCTGCGCTTCACGAAGTCCTCGTCGGCCAGGCTGCGTCGCTGCCGGATCAGCGCTTCGGCATCGATGATGATCTGCCGCTGGCTGCGGAAATACGCAGGCAGGGTCTTCTTGATGCGGCCCTCGAGCTCTGCACCGAGCGCGACTTCGGCGCTGGGCAGGCGCAGGATCACACTGCTGCTGCGCCCGGTCTGCGGCGTGGGCGCGTGATTGTCGCGCACCTCCAGCTGGGCGATCACATCGTTGCCGGGCTGCGCGCCCAGCGCAGCCAGATCCAGGGTATGGGCGAAACGTCGCGCGGTGGCTTCGCCGCTGCCGGCAAGCGTGATGCCGCGCTTCACGAAGGTGATGTTCTCCCCGCTGCCCTGGGTGGTGGTGATCGACAGCGTTGCCTGCGCCGCGACACCGTAATCGTCGTTGGCTTCGAAGCGCAGTGCCCACTGTCGTTGCCCCGGCGTGCCCAGCACCAGGCTGGCCGTGGGCTCCAGTACGCGCACGCTGGGTGCACGGTCGGCCACCACATCCAGCCGATGCAGGCGGGTCTCTGCCAGTGCCGGTTCGCTCACCACGCGGTACAGCACCGGCGCGCGTGCCACATCCTGCGCCTGCCACTGTCCTTCGTGCTCGCTCAGCGGCAACCTGCGACCATCGTGGAACTGCAGCCATGCCTTGTCCGGTGCGCGGTCGAAGCGCAGCGACCAGGACAGTCGGCTGTCGGCGGCGACCTTGGCGTCCAGCGCATTCTGGGTAAGCGTGGCCTGGCCGGTATAGGCCGGTGCGTCGATGCGCAGGCGGGCGGACTGCAGGCGTAGCGGGCCTGCGGCGGCCGTGCTGCCTGGCGCTGAGGTGCGGACTGGCGCGGAACCGGGGTTCGAACGTGGCCAGCCGACTGCCAGCACAACAATGGCCAGGCCTGCGATCCAGCACAGCGCCAATGCCCCAGGCGGCCAGTGTGGACGCAGCTCCGGCATCGCGCGTTCCAGCGTGGCCAGCACATGCGCACGCTGGCGCTGCTGCAGCGGATTGAGCGTGGCGGCATCGGCGAACAGCAGATCGGCACTGTCCTCGCTGGCACCGCTGCCATCAAGGTGGCGTTGCAGCCACTGCCGGTCCAGTTGGCGGGCATGCGCAGTGGCGAAGCCCGCACACGCGAGCAGGCTGATCGTACCGACGACGCAGGCGATATCGAAACCTGCCAGACGCAGGGCCAGCCCCGCCGCAGCCAGCGCCCATGGCAGGCCCAGCAGCAGGGTGATGAGCGCACGGCGCCGGCGCGCACGTTGCCAGGCGTGCTGCAAGGTATTCATGCGGCCATCCTGCGGCGGGCGCTGCTGGCCATCCAGCGTTCCAGGGCGAACAGCAGCACGATAGCCAGCAACAGCCAAGGCGTCGGCTCACGCAGCGGTGGTGTTGCAGCAGGCAATGCGGCCCGCTGCGGTGCCTGGTCACGTGCATCGCCCAGGCGCGGAGCCGTGGGTGGCTGCAGCGCCAGCAGCAGGGCACGCGGCAACTTCGGATCGCGCAGCGCGGCGTTGCTCGTGGTATTCCAGTCGCCCGGCAGCGCCAGCAGATAGCCGTGGCCGACGCGTTGTTGCCACAGCAGCGGTGCGCCCTCCGCGTCGCGCAGCAGGATGCGGGCGTCGGCAGCGGGCTTGCCGGCGGTGATGACACGACCGCCGTCGCGCAGCCACGCCTGCCAGTTCGCCGGCAGTGCATCGCTGCGGCTCCACACGCCGATCTCGCCGCGTTCGGGCAGGGCATCCACCGACAGCGGAGCGAGCGTTGCCTGCACGCCCCACGCGCGCCGCAGTGCGTTCAACCAGTGCTGGGCAGTGGCGGATGCCCCGCCGTGCGCGCGCAGCTGCGGCAATGCCGCTGCAGTCTGCGGCGGTGTGACCGGCATCGGCTGCGTGTGCCATTGCACGTCGCGCGACAGCTGCAGGCGGGCGCCATCCAGGCCGGGCAGGGGATCGGGAACGTGCACGGTCAACGCGGTGCCCGCGGGCAGCTGTGCGTCCAGTTCGCGCAACAGGCTGGGCAGGGATGCGCTGGATGCCGGTGGTGCCTGATCGATGGCGGGGAAGCCAGGTGCCAGCCAATGCCAGTTGCCCTCTTCGGCGGTGCCGCGCAGTGCGGCGGCGTCCATCCCAGGTGCCACTACCGTCCAGGCAGCGGGGACAGGGGCAGGGCCGGTCAACGCAGGTCGTGCCAGCAGAAAGGCCAATGCAGCCAGCAACAGCAGCCGCACCAGAAGCAACGGCCAGTCATCGAAGCGGATGCGCTGGCGCGGCCGGATCTGTGCACGCAGCCAGCGCAGTGCAGCGAAATCCAGTGGCGTGTACGGATGGCGCCGGGCCAGGTGGATCAGCAGCGGCAGCAGCCCTGCGGCGAGAGCGGCCAGGCCGAGCGGGAACAGCAGGGTCATGCAGCGCCCCCACGGCCGAACAGCGCCTGCAGCGGCTGGTCCAACGGTTGGTCGAGCCAGCCGGTGGCACTGGCGATGCCGCTGGCCTGCAGGCGCGCACGTAATGCGCTGCGTGCGTCAGCGAAGCGCTGCAGGTAATCGGCGCGGATCGCCGCGCCGTCGCCCAGCAGTTCCTCGCCGGTCTCCGGGTCGCGGAAGCGGTGGCCGGCGTCGAACGGGAAGTCGCGCTCGTCGGCGGTCAGGATCTGCAGCAGTGCCACTTCGCGGCGTGCGCTGGCCAGCTGTTCGAGCAACACGATGCCGGCGTCGTCGAAGCCATCACCGATTGCCAGCAGCAGGTCGCCCGGGCGCACGCGTTCCCACAGCGGGCGCAGGCGATCAGGCGCGGGCCAGGCGCCGCGCGCCTGCAAGGCATGCAGTTGCAGATGCACGCGATCACGCTGGCGTGCGCCGTTCGCCGCGGGAACCAGCCGCAGGCCATCGCCATTGATCGCCAGCAGGCCGAAACGGTCGCCCTGCTGCAGCGCCAGTTCCACCACGCAGGCGGCCACGCCGCGCATGTGGTCCAGGCGCGTGCGCTGCGGTGCCGCGCGATCGGCCTGGCCGGCCGAGGCGGTGGCATCGAGCAACAGCCAGACCGTGATCGGGCTTTCGCGTTCGGACTCGCGCACGAAGAAGCGATCCGAGCGGGCGTATAGCTTCCAGTCGATCTGGCGCAGTTCGTCTCCCGGCTCGTAGGCACGGTACTGGGCGAACTCGAGGCCGGCACCGCGGCTGCGGCTGGCGTGCTGGCCGATGCCACTGGCACCGCTGGCCAGGCGCGGCCGCAGCCGCAGCAGGCGCAGGCGCGCACGCAAGTCCGGTGGCAAGGTCAGCGGGGTACCGGCGTTCACGCGTGGCTCAACCCGGGAACGGCACGGCCTGCAGCAGGGCAGCGACCACGTCGTCGGCACGCTTCTGCTCGGCTTCGGCGGCGAACGACAGCAGCAGGCGATGGCGCATCACCGGTGCGGCCAGTACCTGCACGTCCTCGCGGGTGGCGGCGAAGCGGCCCTGCAGCAGTGCGCGCGCTTTTGCCGCGAGCACCAGCGACTGGCCGGCGCGCGGACCGGCGCCCCACTTCACCCACTGGTTGATCGCTGCCGGTGCGCCTTCGCCCGGCCGGCTGGCACGCACCAGGCGGGTGATCCAGGCCAGCACATCGGGGCTGACATGCACCTGGCGCACGGCCGCCTGCAGTGCGGTCACCGCTTCGGCATCCATCACCTTCGGCACCGCGTCGGTGGTACCGCCGGTGGTCTGTTCCAGGATCTGCCGCTCCTCGTCTTCGCTGGGGTAATCCACCAGCACGTGCAGCAGAAAGCGGTCCAGCTGTGCCTCCGGCAGCGGGTAGGTGCCGGCCTGCTCGATCGGGTTCTGCGTGGCCAGCACGAAGAACGGCGCGGGCAGCGCGTAGGTGGTGCCGGCGTAGCTGACCGTGCGCTCCTGCATCGCTTCCAGCAGTGCGGCCTGGGTCTTGGGCGGGGTACGGTTGAGTTCGTCGGCCAGCAGCAGGTGGGTGAAGATCGGGCCCTGCTGGAAGCGGAAATGGCGATGGCCGGTGCCGTGGTCTTCTTCCAGCAGCTCGGTGCCGAGGATGTCGCTGGGCATCAGGTCGGGGGTGAACTGCACGCGCCGGAACTGCAGCTCCAGCGCCTGCCCGAGCGAGCGCACCAGCAGGGTCTTGCCGAGCCCGGGCGCGCCTTCCAGCAGGCAGTGGCCGCCGGCCAGCAGGCCGATCAGCAGCTGCTCGACCACGGTGTTCTGGCCCACCACTGCGCGTGCAAGCGCGGCGCGCAGCGCATCCAGGCGCGGCAGCAGGGAATCGAGGTCGGGGGAGGTCATGGGCGTGCAGGTCCTATCAGTTGTTCAACGCGTACATCACGATGTTGACGCCGAAGCGGGTGTTGTCTTCGGCCAGGAAACGCTTGTTGCGCCAGTCGTAGTCCCACTCGCAGCCGTAGTCCTTGTTGCTGTAGAGCAGCCCCAGGCGGCCATCGACCTCGATGCCCTTCAGGTAGTCGTGCACCAGGTCGTCGCCCCAGCCGTTGAGTTCGAAACTGGTGGCGGGCGGGCCGTCGGGGAAGCGGAAGAAGCTGCGGTACAGCGGGTGGCTGTTGGGCAGCTTCTGCAGTGCCTTCGGGCCGAACAGGCGACCCATCTGCGCCTCGAACGAGGTGGCGAACAGGCCATCGATGTCGTGGTTGCAGTCGTCCACGAAGACGAAGCCGCCATTGCGCACATAGCGCACGAAGTTCTGCCGCTCGGCGGCATTGAACTCCACCAGCGTGTGGCCGGCCAGGTAGCAGAACGGCGCTTCCAGCATGCGCGGGTCGGCCAGTGCCACCACGTGCTCCTGCGGGTCCACGCGCAGCGAGGTGTAGTCGATCAGCGAGGTGATCAGGTTGGATGGCATGCGCGCGTCCACGTCCCAGTCACCGGAGTCGTACTGCAGGCGGGTGAACCAGAAGTCATAGCGCGAACTGCGCGGGCCTGCCTGTGCCCAGGCTGGCAGCGCCGCCGCCGAAGCGGCAGCGGCCAACCAGCGCAGGCAGGCCCGGCGATCCATCAGACCGCGTCGGACAGCGAGGTGAAGGTGAAATCGCGCAGCTTCATCGGCGGGATCATCATCACGTAGCTGGATTCATCACCGGCCACCCGCACCGGCTTGCCCAGCTCTTCGATGTTGTTGAGCATGATCACCGGCGACTCGTTGAAGCGGAAGTTCTTCACCGGATGCTTGATCTGGCCGTTCTCGATGTAGAAGGTGCCGTCGCGGGTCAGGCCGGTCAGCAGCACGGTCTGCGGATCGACCATGCGGATGTACCACGTGCGGGTGACCAGGATACCCTTCTGGGTGCCGCGTACCAGCTCGGCGGTGCTCTTGTCGCCACCGCTCATCAGCAGGTTGCCCGGTGAGGCCTTGGCGGTCTTGCCCTGCTTCTGCGCCCAGAATCGCGAGTAGTCCAGGTTGGCGATCCTGCCGTTCTCGATGATCGCCATGCGTTCGCGCGGCAGGCCTTCGTTGTCCCACGGCAGCACCGGCGCCTCCGGATGCCACGGGTCGGCGATCATGGTCACGCGCGGGTCGTAGACCTGCTCGCCCAGCTTGTTGCCGCCACCCTTTTTTGACAGGAAGCTGCGGCCTTCATCGGCCGAGCGTGCGCTGAAGAAGTTCATCATGAAGCTGATCAGGCCTGCCGCCGCGGCCGGCTCCAGGATCACCGTGTACTTGCCCGGTTCCAGCGCCTTGGCTTCGGCCGATTCGGTGGCCTTGCGCATGGCGATGCGGATGTCCTGGTCGGCCTTGAAGTCGGCGGCATCCTTCAGGTTGCGGCCGACCCAACCCGAACCGCGGCCATCTTCGGTACGCACGGTGCAGGTGTAATCGAAGTTGGTGGTGCGCTGGTAGGCGAAGTTGCCGTTGCTGTTGGCGGTCGCCTGGAAGCCCTGGCCGTCCTCGAGGAAGCCGGCGGCAATGAGCCCGTTGCCACGGCACGGGGCGATCGAATCGGCGGCGACCTTCGCGCGGAAGGCCGGATCGATCGCGGCGGTGGATTCGCTGAAGGTCGGGCTGGGACGGTAGCTCTGCTTGCCGATGGCCGGCATGAACTCCGGGTTCTCCGGGGCCAGGCGCGCCAGGTCTTCAGCACGGCGCACCACGCGTTCCAGCGCGGCGTCGTCGAACTCGTTGATCGAGGCGGTGCCGACGCGCTTGCCGAAGGCGACGGTGACCGCCAGCTCGGTGTTGTCGACGATGCCGCTGGTGGAGACATTGTTCAGCGCGAAACGGATGTTGCCGCTGATCGCGCCGGACAGCACGGCGGTGCACTCGTCGGCCTTGGACAGGGCGATGACCTTGTCGAGGATGGCCTTGGCCTGGGCTTCGGTGAAGATACTCATGGTGTAAGGGCTCCTGACCGATCAGCCGAGGCTGCGTGCGGTGTTGATGACGTTGATGCCGTTGAAGCGCGCGGTGGACGAACCGTGCGAGACCGCCGAGACCTGGCCCGGCTGGCCCTTGCCGTCGAAGAACGAACCGCCCAGGCGGTAGTCGCGCTCGTCGGCCACGGCGGTGCAGGCATTCCAGAACTCCGGCGTGCGGATCTGGTAGGCCACGTCTTCCAGCATGCGGGTGATCTGGCCGTTCTTGATCTCGTAGAACAGCTGGCCGCCGAACTGCGCGTTGTAGCGCTGCTGGTCGATCGAGAACGAACCGTCACCGATGATGTAGATGCCGTTCTCCACGTCCTTGATCAGGTCGGGCACGCTCAGCGGCTTCTTGCCCGGTGCCATCGACACGTTGGCCATGCGCTGGAACTGCACGCTGGACCACGAGTCGGCATAGCAGCAGCCGTCGGACTCGCTCTTGCCGAGGATGTGGGCCTGGTCGCGGATGGTCTGGTAATCCACCAGCTTGCCGTTGCTGATCAGGTCCCAGCGCTTGCACTTCACGCCTTCATCGTCGTACGCCACCGCGCCCAGGCTGCCCGGCTGGGTCTTGTCGGCGAAGATGTTGACCAGCTCGCTGCCGTACTGGAACTGCTGCTCGCGCTTGTCCAGGGTGGCGAAGCTGGTGCCGGCGTAGTTGGCTTCGTAGCCGAGCACACGGTCCAGCTCCAGCGGGTGGCCGATCGACTCGTGGATGGTCAGCCAGGTGTGTGACGGGTCGAGCACCAGATCGTACTTGCCCGGCTTCACCGACGGTGCCTTCAGCTTCTCCTGCGCCTGCTTGGCGGCGGCGATGGCGTCTTCCTTCATGTTGTAGGAAGAACTGTAGTTCACCACGCCATTCGGGCTGACCACCTTGCCGGCAGCCGCACCGTCCAGGTACTCGTAGCCCAGCCCCATCGGCGAGGACAGGCCCTCGCGGGTGCGGAACTTGCCGCTGGACTTGTCGATGGCGGTGACCGTCATCGGCGCCCAGATGCGGTGCACGTCCTGGTCGATGTAGGAGCCGTCGGTGGAGGCGAAGTACTTCTGCTCGTTCACCAGGAACAGCATCGAATTGACGAAGCTGGCGCCGGCGCCCATCGCCGCGGCGTTGACGTCCAGCAGCAGATCGACCTTTTCCTTGATCGGCACCTCCATCGCATTCTTGCGGATCGGCGTGCGCCAGCTCACCTCACCCACGCCCGGCGCCTTGGCCAGCTGCACCGGCGCGGTCTGCACGCCAGCATTGGCCTTGGCGATCGCCGCGGCCTGCTGCGCCGCCCTGGCCACATCGGCGGTACCCAGCGCATTGGTGGCGGCAAAGCCCCAGGCGCCGTTGACGATCACGCGTATGCCCACCCCGGTGGACTCGGTGTTCACCACGTTCTGCACCTTGTCTTCGCGGGTGATCACGAACTGCCGCAGGTAGCGGCCGATGCGCACGTCGCAGTAGGTGGCGCCGGCGCTGCGTGCGGCCTGCAACGCAGCGTCGGCCAGGCGCTTCTTCAGCGCCGGGTCCAGGCTGGACTGCAGCTGCTCGGCGGCGATCACCTTGCCGAAGAAGGAGGGCACGATCAGCCCGCCCGCGGTAAGCCCGGTCAGGGCCAGGAAGTCACGTCTTTGCAAGGCTGCTCTCCATGTCGAAGGATGGGTGGCTCAAGCGCCGAGACTGCGCGCGGTGTTGATGATGTTGATGCCGTTGAAGCGGGTGGTGGACGAACCGTGCGAGACCGCCGAGACCTGGCCGGGCTGGCCCTTGCCATCGAAGAACGAACCGCCCAGGCGGAAGTCGCGTTCATCGCAGATGGCGGTGCAGGCATTCCAGAATTCCGGCGTGCGGATCTGGTAGGCCGCATCCTCAACCATGCCGGCAATCTTCCCGTCCTTGATCTGGTAGTACAGCTGGCCGCCGAACTGCGCGTTGTAGCGCTGCTGGTCGATCGAATACGAACCGCGGCCGTGGATCCAGATGCCGTTTTCCACGTCCTTGATCATGTCCTCGACACTGAGCCGCAGCTTGCCCGGTGCCAGAGAGACATTGGCCATGCGCTGGAACTGCACGCTGGACCAGGAATCGGCGTAGCTGCAGCCGTGCGATGCATCGCGGCCGAGGATATGGGCCTCGTCGCGGGTGGCCTGGTAGTCAACCAGGATACCGTCGCGTACGAGGTCCCAGCGCTGCGTCTTCACCCCTTCATCGTCGTAGCCGACGGCGCCGAGGCTGCCCGGCTGGGTCTTGTCGGCGAAGAAAGTGACGATGTCGCTGCCCCAGCGGAAGCCGGCATCGCGCTTGTCCAGCGTGGCGAAGCTGGTACCGGCGTAGTTGGCTTCGTAGCCGAGCACGCGGTCCAGCTCCAACGGGTGGCCGACGTTCTCGTGGATGGTCAGGAACAGGTTGGACGGGTCCAGCACCAGGTCGTACTTGCCCGGCTTCACCGACGGCGCCTTCAGTTTCTCGCGCGCGTGGCGGGCGGCGGCGATGGCGTCTTCGACCGGGTCGTAGGAATCGCGGTAGGCGGTGATGCCGCCGGGCAGCTGGACCTTTCCACGCGCATCGCCATCGAGGAACTCGTAGCCCATGCCCATCGGCGAGGAGAGGCCGGCGCGGGTACGGAACCTGCCGCTGGCCTTGTCGATGGCGGTGGCGGTAAACGGCAGCCAGATGCGGTGAATGTCCTGGTCGATGAACGAGCCGTCGCTGGAGGCGAAGTACTTCTGTTCGTTGACCAGGAACAACGTGGAATTGATGTAGTCGGCGCCCGCATCCAGCGCGGCGGCGTTGAGCGCCAGCAGCAGTTCGACCTTGTCCTGGATCGGCACCGCCATGGCGTTCTTCCGCACTGGCGTCTGCCAGCGCACTTCGCCGACCGACGGCGTCGGCGCCAGCTGTACCGGCCGGGTCTGGATGCCGGCATTGGCGCGGGCGATTGCCGCTGCCTGCTCGACCGCGGCGCGCACGGCGGCCTCGGTCTGCTGATGGGTTGCAGCGAAGCCCCACGCGCCATTGACGATCACCCGCACGCCCACACCGGATGATTCGCGGTTGGTCACATTGCCGACCTGGTGTTCGCGGGTGATGACCGACTGGTTGAGATAGCGGCCGATGCGGACATCGCAGTAGCTGGCCTTGGCGGTGCGTGCGGCGGCCAGCGCGACCTCGGCCAGGCGCCTGCGCTGGGCGGTGTCGACCGGGGCCAGCAACTGCTCGGCGGCGATGGCACGGGAATGCGGCAGCAGCAGGCCCGCCAGGCCCAGACCGGAAAAAGCCAGGAACTCACGTCGTTGCACAGCGTTTCTCTCTCTCGCTTGCGTGCGGCCGACAATGGGTCGAGCCGATCACGTCAACTTCTCGACTTTCGCCAGCGCGGCGCGTGCGGGCAAGTGACTGCAGTCATGGTTGGTGGGGGTTTCGGCAGGGCGTGCAGCCCTGCACCTGCTTCAAGCCAGGGCAACGTCAACGTCAAAAGCGGGCATTCCGTGGGTGGGTGGGGCGGTGTCGGATTGCGGGGACGCCGTGAATCCGTCCATGGAGGCTTGGCAGCCGCTTGCTCGTGTGCGCTTTCCTGCGCACACGGCAAGACCGGGATTGGGCGTCCTGCCCAACCCGCCCGAGGCATGCCTCGGGCCCATGCGGCTGACACCCCGCACTCCGACACCGCCCCACCTTCGACAGATTTCGTGTGCTGTTGGTGGGTGTCGACCTTGGTCGACACAATCTGTCAGATATCGAAATGTATCCGGGGTCAGATCCGTTTTCCTGTGGAAAACGGATCCGACCCCAAGAGCCGTTCCAACAGACCGCAGGAAACCGTCGAAGGCGGGGTGGGTCCGGTTGCGGGGGCGTGAGCCGCATGGATGCGGCGACCGAGCCTCCATGGACGGATTTACGGCGTCCCCCGCAACCGGACCCACCCCGCAATCCCACAGGAAGCCCGCTGTTGCTGTTGCCGTTGCTTCGGCGGGTGCAGGGCGCCGCCCTGCCGAGCAACACCCCCTCGTGCACAATGGGGCCGACCCCGCCTGGACCCCGTCCTGATGTCGAGCAAGCCGTATTCAGAAGCCTGCGAACGCAACCGCGAACCCATCGCCGCCGCGCTCGACCCGTGGATGGGCGACCGCCACCGGGTGCTGGAGATCGGCAGCGGCACCGGCCAGCATGCGGCCTTCTTTGCCGAGCGCTGGCCCTGGCTGCGCTGGCAGCCCAGTGATCATCCGGACCACCTGCCAGGCATCGAGGCATGGCGTGCCGAAACGGCATTGCTGAATCTGCTGCCGCCGGTAGCGCTGCAGGTGGAACTGCCGCCAGCGCCCGGCCTGAACCTGGCACCGGGCAGTACGTTCGATGCCGCATTCAGCGCCAACACCCTGCACATCATGAGCTGGGCACACGTCCAGTCATTGTTCGCGGCGCTGCCGCCCCTGTTGCGCCACGGTGCGCTGCTGGCGGTGTATGGCCCGTTCAACTACGGCGGCCGCTACACCAGCGACAGCAATGCGCAGTTCGATGCCTGGCTGAAGGCACGTGATCCGCGCAGCGGCATCCGCGACAGCGAAGCGGTGCAGGCGCTGGCGGCCGACAACGGATTCACCCGGTTGGGCGATGTGGCGATGCCGGCCAACAATCGCCTGCTGCTGTGGCGGCTGGGGTAATCCATCGGTAGTGCCGGCCGCTGGCCGGCAACCGATTGCCGGGATGAATGCCGGGATGAATGCCGGCCAGCGGCCGGCACTACCATCAAGCCACCTGCACGATATGCAGCGCCTTCGGATTGCGCCACTGCGCCAGCAGGGCCGCTTCGCGCGCCTTGGCCTGCTCGAAATGCGCTTCCTTGACGTGGCCGAAGCCGCGGATGTGTTCGGGAATGCTGGCGATCTCCACCGCCAGCGCCAGGCGGTCGTCATCCAGGCCATCCAGCAGCACCTGCACAGTGGCCTCGTAATCACTGATCAGCTTGCGCTCCATGCGCCGCTCTTCGGTGCGGCCGAACACGTCGAAGCGGCCGCCACGCAGGAACTTCAGCTTCGCCAGCAAGCCAAACGCCTTGAACATCCACGGGCCGTATTCCTTCTTCAGCAACCGGCCCTGCTCGTCCTTCCTGGCGAACAGCGGCGGCGCCAGGTGGAAGCGCAGCTGATAGTCGCCCTCGAACTGCTGCTGCAGGCGTCGCTGGAAGTCGCCGCTGGTGTACAGGCGGGCCACTTCGTACTCGTCCTTGTAGGCCATCAGCTTGAACAGGTAGCGGGCCACCGTCTCGGTCAACGCGGTGGAGCCGCCGATACGCTCGGCTTCGGTAGCGCGCACGCGTGCCACCAGATCACGGTAACGCGTGGCGTAGGCAGCATCCTGGTACTCGACCAGGAAGGCGGCGCGGCGCTCGATCATTTCATCCAGCGAGCGCGACAGGCGCGCGTCGTCCAGCGGCAGGAATGCCACGTCGCCACCGTGCGAGGGCAGGCCGCGCAGCTCGCGTTCGTCGCCGGTGTTGCGCGGTGCAGCGGTGGCGCCCCATTCGTTGCCCTCCCATTCGCCCGGCGGCAGCGGATGCAGCGGGCCCGGGGTGGATTCGGTATCGGTGTGGCGGTTGCGCACCAGGCCGGCGGCCTGCTGCACGGCCTGCGGATCGACCGCGGCCAGGCGGCCCCAGGCGAAGGCCTGCTGGTTCATGGCCACCGCAGCGCCATTGAGCTCGATGGCGCGCATCAGCGACTCGAACGACAGCGGCACCAGGCCCTGCTGCCAGGCGTAGCCGAGGATGAACAGGTTGGCGGCGATGGCATCGCCCAGCAGCGCGGTGGCCAGCTGGGTGGCATCCAGCAGCAACGGCTCCTGGCCGCCCAGTGCCACGCGCACACCGGCGATGATGTCGGCGGCGGGGAACTGCATGTCCGGGCGGGTGGTGAAGGTACCCGGCATCGCTTCGTAGGTGTTCAGCACCACCTGCGAACGGCCGGCACGCACCTTCGACAGCGCCCAGTAGTCGTTGACCACCACCATGTCGCAGCCCAGCACCAGGTCGGCTTCACCGGCGGCGATGCGCACGGCGTGGATGTCATCCGGGCGGCGTGCGATGCGGATGTGCGTGGTCACCGCGCCACCCTTCTGCGCCAGGCCGGTCTGGTCGAGCACGGTCGCGCCCTTGCCCTCCAGGTGGCCGGCCATGCCCAGCAGCGCGCCAATGGTCACCACGCCGGTACCGCCGACGCCGGTGATCAGGATGTTCCAGGGCTGCTCAAGCGTGCCGCGGATCGTCGGCGCCGGCAGGTTGTCCAGCAGCGTGGAGGCATCGCGCTTGCTGCCCTTGCGCGGCTGGCCACCGTGCACGGTGACGAAGCTCGGGCAGAAGCCGTTCACGCAGGAATAGTCCTTGTTGCAGTTGGACTGGTCGATCTCGCGCTTGCGCCCGAACTCGGTTTCCTTCGGCAGCACCGACACGCAGAAGCTCTTCTTGCCGCAGTCGCCGCAGCCTTCGCAGACCAGCGAATTGATCAGCACCCGCTTCTGCGGATCTTCCAGCTTGCCGCGCTTGCGGCGGCGACGCTTCTCGGTGGCGCAGGTCTGTTCGTAGATCAGGATCGAAACACCCTTCACTTCGCGCAGGCGCTTCTGCACCTCCTCCAGTTCGCTGCGGTCGTGGAACTCCACGTCGCTGGGGAAGTGTTCGCGCTGGCCGGTCCACTTGCCGATGTTGTCCGACAGCACCATGATGGTGTGGATGCCTTCGGCGCGCATCTGCTTTGCGATGTCCGGCACGCTCAGCGGGCCGTCCACCGGCTGGCCGCCGGTCATCGCCACCGCATCGTTGTAGAGGATCTTGTAGGTGATGTTGACGCCGGCGGCGACCGCCTGGCGGATCGCCAGCGAGCCGCTGTGGAAATAGGTGCCGTCGCCCAGGTTCTGGAACACGTGCGGGGTGTCGGTGAACGGCGCCTGCCCGGCCCAGGTCACGCCTTCGCCGCCCATGTGGGTGAAGGTGTCGGTGCTGCGGTCCATCCAGGTCACCATGTAATGGCAACCGATGCCAGCCAGCGCACGTGAACCTTCCGGCACCTGGGTGGAGGTGTTGTGCGGGCAGCCTGAGCAGTAGTGCGGCACGCGCGGGAAGCTGGCGCGCGGCAGCGCAAGCTCGGCTTCCTTTTCCTGCATCCACTGCAGGCGCTGCTCAATCGACTCGTTGTTGAAGAACTTCTGGATGCGGCGACCGATCACGCCGGCGATGGTGGCCGGGGTCAGTTCACCGGTGGACGGCAGGATCCATTCGCCGCTTTCATCGTACTTGCCGACGATGGACGGGCGGTGGCCCCAGCTGGCCGGCCAGTTGAAGAACTGTTCCTTCATCTGGCGCTCGATGAAGGCACGCTTCTCCTCCACCACGATGATGTCTTCCAGGCCCTGTGCGAAGCGCGCGATGCCCTGCGGTTCCAGCGGCCAGGTCATGCCGACCTTGTACACGCGGATGCCGATGTCGGCGCACGCGGCTTCATCCAGGCCAAGGTATTCCAGCGCCTGCAGCACGTCCAGATAGCTCTTGCCGGTGGTGACGATGCCCAGCCGCGCGCGCGGCGCGTCCATCACCACCTTGTCGATGCCGTTGGCGCGGGCGAACGCCTGTGCGGCCTTCACCGCATAGCGGTGCAGGCGCATCTCCTGGTCCAGCGGCGGGTCCGGCCAGCGGATGTTGAGGCCACCCGGGGGCATTTCGAAGTCTCCCGGCAGCACGATGCGGCGCGCCATCGGATCGACCTGCACCGAGGCCGACGATTCCACCGTCTCGGCAATGGTCTTGAAGCCGACCCAGCGGCCGGTGTAACGGCTCATCGCCCAGCCCAGCAGGCCCATGTCGAGGATGTCCTGCACGCCGGCGGGGTTGAGAACCGGCATCATCGCGCTGACGAATTCGTCTTCGCTGCCGTGCGGCAGGGTCGAACTGCGGCAGGCATGGTCATCGGCGGCCAGCGCCAGCACGCCGCCGTAGCGCGAGGTGCCGGCGGCATTGGCATGCTTGAACACGTCGCCGCAGCGGTCCACGCCAGGGCCCTTGCCGTACCACATGCCGAACACGCCCTGCACGTTGGCGCCGGGGAACAGGTTGGTCTGCTGCGTGCCCCACACCATGGTGGCGCCCAGGTCCTCGTTCAGGCCCGGGGTGAACTTCACCTTCGCCGCTTCAAGATGCTTGCGCGCGCGCCACAGTTCCAGGTCGAAGCCACCCAGCGGGCTGCCACGATAGCCGCTGACGAAGCCGGCGCTGTCGATGCCTTCGGCGGCATCGCGCAGGCGCTGCATCAGCGGCAGCCGCACCAGCGCCTGCACGCCACTCAGGTAGATCCGCCCCTCGTTGCGGGTGTACTTGTGGTCGAGCGTGTAGTCACGGTCGAGCAGGTCGGCGGAAGAGGGCGAAGTGAGTTGCGCGGTACTGGTCATGGCTGGCCCGGTAGGATCGGCTGGCACCGGCCGCGTGCACGCACGCAGCGGGAAAGGCGCGAATTGTAGCAGCGGGGCCGCGCAGGCCCCGGCACTCGCGCCCGTGGCGGTGCTGGGGTTAGGATCGGGGAGAGAGAGAGGGAGGCTGCAGTCGCGGCCTGGGGAGAAGGGATGTCAGTTCCAGGAAAGATCCTGGCCAGCGTGCTGCTGGCCTCGGGAGCGGCCACGGCGTGGGCCGCGCCGGCCATGCCGGCACCACAGGAGTTCTACTTCGACAATGACCCGGCGGCCACGCCGATGGTGGCGGTGCAGGGCGGGGGCGATGATCTGGTCGCCCAGCTGGTCAAGCTGCGTGAACGCGGCCGCCGTGCGGTCGAGGCCACGGTACAACTGGCCTCGGTGGCCGGTGCGCAGGGCCGTGGCGAGCTGGCCGAGCAGTTGTATGCCGAGGCGATGAAAGAGGCCCCGGCACAGAGCAGCAGTGGCCGCAGCGTGCGCTGGAACTACGGCTGGGACCTGCTGCGCCAGGGCAAGCCAGAGGCGGCGCTGGAACAGTGGCTGGCCTCGGCCGCCAATGCGCGTACCAAGCCGAGCTGGGTGCCGCCGACCTATGCGCTGGCATTGTGGCGGATGGGGCAGAAGCAGGAGGCGGTGCAGTGGTATGCGGCTGCGGTACGCACCGAGCCGACGCAGTGGAATACCACGGCCAACTATGCGCAGCTGCTGCCGCAGTGGCGCGAGGATGAGCGTGCGTCGCTGGCCGAAGTGCAGCAGGCCTGGGCGGCCGCACCGCCTGCCTGGCCCTGAGGGAGGGGTTCGGCCGGGTTGCACCCGGCACCCGCAGAGGCGACAGCCAGAGCCGAAGCAACAGCAACAGCAACAGCGGGCAATCCGTGGGATGGCGGGGCGGTGTGGGTTGGCAGGACACGCCGTAAACCCGTCCATGGGGGCTCGATGGCGCCATCCATGGCGCCAACGGACCTGCCAACCCACACCGCCCCGCCTCCGACAGTTCCCTGCTGCTGGTAGGTGTCGACCTTGGTCGACACGGTAGATCCACGTCATGCGTGGATGAATCTGTATCGGAATCGACTATTCGATATCTGATCGAAATGCAGCCGAGCGTGGGCTCGGCTCTACAAAGAGCGGCCGGCCAAGCGCTTTTGCTTGTGCTCTTCTTCTTTCTTCTACGTGGCTGATCGCCAACGGAAACTGTCAGAGGCCGGGCGGGCAGGCTGCGCAGGGGCGTGAGCCGCATGGATGCGGCGATCGAGCTTACATGGACGTACTTGCAGCGTCCCCTGCGCGGCCTGCCCGCCCGGCCCCACCCGGCATTCGCCTTCAGCGAACAACCACGAGGGGCTGCGCCGTTCGCGGGAAACCTCAGTCGTCCGCGGAAACCGTGCGCCCCGACGCCCACGCCCGTAGTGCCTCCACCTGCTCGGCCATCAGCACCGACAGCGGCCGCGTGGCGCGGATCTCGGTCATCAGCAGCTCGGTGTCCAGCGGCCGGCCTTCGGCGTGCGCTGCATACAGCCCGGCCACGATCGCCTGCTCGATCTCCGCGCCGGAGAAACCATTGGCCGCGGCCGCCAGCGCCGGCAGCGCGAAGTCGTCGCCATTGAGCTGGCGCCGGCCCAGGTGCAGCCGCAGCAGTTCCACGCGCACGTCAGGCGAAGGCAGGTCAACGAAGAAGATCTCGTCGAAGCGGCCCTTGCGCAGCAGCTCGGCCGGCAGCTCGCGCACCTGGTTGGCGGTGGCGACGATGAACACCGGCGCCTTGCGCTCGGCCATCCAGGTCAGCAGGTAGCCGAGTACACGGCGTGATACGCCACCGTCCTCGCCACCACTGGCCAGGCCCTTCTCGATCTCGTCCATCCACAGCACGCAGGGTGCCAGCTGCTCGGCCGAGGCCAGTGCCTGGCGCAGGTTGGCCTCGGTCTCGCCGTGGTACTTGTTGTACAGCGCGCCCACGTCCAGGCGCAGCAGCGGTACACCGAAGCCGGCGGCGGTGGCCTTGGCCAGCATCGACTTGCCGCAGCCCTGCACGCCCAGCAGCAGCATGCCGCGCGGCGGGTCCAGCCCGGCCGGCGCCGAGCCGGCGATGAAGGCCACGCGCCGCTGGTTGATCCAGCGCTTGAGCCGGTTGGCGCCGGCCACATCGCCGAAGCGCGCGCTGTCATGCTCGAAGAACAGGTGGCCGCTGCGGTTGAGCAGCTCGAACTTCAGCCGTGCCAGCTGCGGCAGGTCGTCGTCGCGCAGCGCGCCATCGGCGTAGATCAGCTGGCGCGCGATGCGCCGGGCATCGACCAGGCTCAGGCCCTGCAGGTTCTTCAGGATCTTCTTCACCGCCTCGCTGTCGACTTCGACCCGGCGGCCGCCGTGCTCGCGCGCATAGGCGTCGGCCTCTTCGCGCAGCATCTTCAACAGGGCGTTGGCATCAGGCAGGCGCGGGTTGAAGCGCACCGCCAACGCTTCCAGCTCGGCCGGCAGCTCCACCTTGGCACCGATCAGCACCAGCACATGCGGCTCGCTGTGGCGGCGCTGGATCAGGTCGCGCAGGGCGCGCTGATGGCTGGCATAGCCCAGGTACGGGTGGAAATCGAGCAGCAGGTAGACCCCGCGCTGGTCGGCCTGGCGGATCATCTGCAGGGCCGCGCTGGCATCGGGTGGCCCGACCGGCGGGTCTTCACTGTCCAGGTCGATGCGGCGCAGGCCCTCGGTGATCGACCAGCGGTGCAGCGCCCGCCATACGTGCATCAGCGTCTGCCGGAACAGCTCGACGATGCGACCCTCGTCCTGGGTCTCGATCACGATCAGTGGGGTATTGGCGCGGATCAACGCGCTCAGGTCCTGCAGTTCGCTCATGCCGGTTCGATCCTTCGGGAGCGCCACGATAGCAAAGGCGATGGCCGCTGGTTCAGCACGACGCTACCTCCCGTCACCATCGCCGGTGTACGCTCGGGGAACGTACCCGGAAGCGAGGCTGGCATGAAGACGATCCTGGTGGCCGGTTCCAAGGGCGGGGTGGGCAAGACCACCGTCGCCACCCACCTGGCCGCGTACGCGGCATTGCAGGGCAAGGCCACGGTGATTGCCGATGCCGACCCGCAGGGCTCCAGCACCCGCTGGGCACAACGCCGTGCCGGGCTGGAAAGTGCGGTGCTGCCGATCGACGTATATCGGAAGAAGCAGTGGGCGCAGAAGCTGCCCGACGGTACCGACACCGTCATCATCGATGCGCCGGCCGGCGCCCTGGCCGACGATATTCCCCATTTCCTCGACGCTGCCGACGCGGTGGTGGTGCCGGTGCTGCCCTCGGCGCTGGATATCGAAGCCATCGTCGGTTTCCTCAACAGCCTGGCCCAGAACCCGCGCGTGCACAGCCGCAAGCTGCCAGTGGGTCTGGTGCTCAACCGTACCAAGCCCTGGACCCAGACCTCGCAGCAGGCGCTGCAGATGCTGGGTGAATGGCCGTACCCGGTGGTCGCGCAGCTGCGCGACAGCCAGAGCTATGTGGTCATGACCGGCCTTGGCCGCAGCCTGTTCGACTACCGCTCGGCCCAGGTGCGCGAGCACCAGGCCGATTGGGAGCCGCTGCTGTCCTGGCTGAAGCTTTGATGCCTGCATCACCCTTCCTGCTGCATCCTCTTCTTCATGGAAACCCGCGATGCGTGAATTGATCCTGCTGCGCCATGCCCATGCCGAGCCGGCGACCCCCGGCCAGGCCGACCTCGACCGGCCGTTGTCGCCGGTGGGGCTGGCCGAAGCCGAAGCCGCCGGCAAGTGGCTGAAGGAGAACAACCTGCTACCGGACTGCGTACTGTGCTCGCCGGCGCGACGTACCCGTGAGACCCTGGAAGCGGTGATGACGGCCATCGGCTATGTCGAGAAGCGCCTGGAAGACCGGATCTACGAAGCCACCCCGGGCACCCTGGCGGCGCTGGTGGACGAGCGTCGCGACCTGGACCGGGTGCTGATCGTGGGCCACAACCCGGGCCTGGAGCAGCTGGTGGCCCTGATGACCGACGGCACCAGCAGCGACTACCGCGGCATGCCGCCGGCCGGCATTGCCGTGCTCGGCTTCCCGCGCGAGGCTTCGATCGAGCCGGGCGTGGCCAGCCTGAACGCGTTCTGGTGGCCGTGATCCAATGAGCCTGGCGCGGCGCAGCCGCTTTCTGCTGCCCGTGCTGCTGGCTTCCGGCGCGGCCTGGCCTGCCGCGCCTCCTCCGCCAACGCCAACGCCCCTGCCGCCGGTGGTCGCCGAAGCGCATCGGGTCCTGCGCCTGGACACCCAACGCTCGCAGATCGGTTTCGAGGTGCGCACCCGCTTCGGCCAGCGCATCGAAGGCGTGTTCCCGCACTTCGAGGGCCGCATCGAGATCCTCTCCGATGGCCGCCACCAGGTGCACCTCAAGATGTTCACGCGCTCGGTCGAGATCCCCGGCAAGGCGCGCTATACCGGCTGGATGCGCGGCGAGGAATTCTTCGACGCGGGCCGCCACCCGGTGGTCGAGTTCGACTCGCTGCCGTACTGGCCGGAGACCGTGGAAGAGGGGGGTGACATCAACGGCCGGCTGACCCTGCGCGGGGTCAGCCATCCCGAGAAGCTGAGGGTGGAGAAGGCGGAGTGCGCCCGACCCGGCTATGATTGCGACGTCGTCAGCCGCGGTACCGTGCAGCGAGGCCGGTATGGAATGGACAGCTGGCAGCTTGCCTTGAGTGATCGTGTGACCTTCGTATTGCGAGCGCGCCTGAGCGAGGCGCCGAAACCGTGAACCTCCTGCTGCGTGTACTGGCGCTGGCAACCGTGTTGCTGGGCAGCGGTTGTGCATCGCTGTCCAATACCGAGCGCGACCGCGCCGAAGCGATCGCCGTGCAGGCGCGCTCGACCCAGGTCGACTGCCAGCGCGCCGACCGCTGCGCGCAGGACTCGCCGCTGCGGGCGCTGGCCGGCCGGGCGTTCACCGAATCCACCCCGGAGCAGCCGCGCCACTACGCCACCCTGCTGGACGAGGGAGAAGGCGCCCTGGTGGCGCGGCTGAACCTGTTGCGCAGCGCCACCCGCAGCATCGACCTGCAGACCTACATCTTCGACAAGGACGACAGCGCCCGGCTGGTCATCGACGAACTGCTGGCTGCATCGCGGCGCGGGGTGAAGGTGCGGGTGCTGATCGACCAGCTCTCGGCGATCTCCGACCTGCAGATCCTCGGCGCGCTGTCCGGCGCCCACCAGAACTTCCAGCTGCGGGTCTACAACCCGACGTTCGGCAAGGCCCGGCTGAATTACTTCGACTATGCCGGCAGCGTGCTGTGCTGCTTCCGGCGCTTCAACCAGCGCATGCACAACAAGCTGCTGGTAATCGACGACGCAATCGGCGTGGTCGGAGGCCGCAACTACCAGGACGACTACTACGACTGGGACCGCGAGTACAACTTCCGCGACCGCGACGTGCTGATTGCCGGCCCCGAGGCGCGTGCGATGGCGGCCAACTTCGATGCCTTCTGGCGTGCCCAGCGCAGCGTGCCGGCCGAGCGCCTGAATGATGTCGGCCGCACCCTGCTGCGCGAGGGCGTGCCGGCGCTGCCCCCCGCCACGTTCCGCCGCCCGGAACGGGTGCAGCGGGTCAGTGCCGAAGCCAATGACATGGACTTCGTCACCCGTTCCTTCGTGGATACCGCGCTGCCGGTGGCCTCGGTGCGCTATGTCGCCGACCTGCCGCGCAAGCACCGGCGCGAGAAGGCCGATGCCCCGCTGGCTGGCCAGCACGTGACCGAGCCCCAGCTGGATGCGCTCATTGCCGGTGCGCAGAAGGAAGTGATCCTGCAGACGCCGTACCTGGTGCTGTCCAAGCCCGCGCAGAAGCTGTTCCGCGAGCTGCGCAAGCGCCCGCAGCCACCGCGCGTGGTGGTGTCGAGCAACAGCCTGGCGGCCACCGACAATCCCATCGTGTATGCGCTGTCGTACAAGTACAAGCGGCGCAACATGCGCGAACTGGGCTTCAACATCTTCGAATACAAGCCGTTCCCGCTGGATGCGCCGGTTGATTACCGCAACCTGCTGCCCGACCCGATCGCCGCCCCCGGGGCAGACGACGACGGCGGCCGCAACCCGCTGATCGGCGGCAGCGCCGCCGGCAGCAATGCCGGGGGGGGCAGCGAGGGGGACCGGGCAACAACGCGCAGGCAGGCAGTGGTGAATCATCCGCGTACCGGCAGTGCCTACCAGAACGCGCGCGAACGCCGCCGCGCGGCCGGCAGCGAGGTGGAAACGCGCCTGCTGCGCACCGAAACGCGGCCCTCGTTCCTGGGCAGCAAGGCGGTCAACAAGCCATTGCCGGTCACCCGCAAGGGCGCGCGCATGGGCCTGCACGCCAAGTCGCTGGTGGTCGACCGCCGCATCGGCGTGGTCGGCACCCACAACTTCGATCCGCGCAGCGAGAACTACAACACCGAAGGCGCGGTGATCATCGATGATCCGGTGTTTGCCGAGCAGCTGGCCGAGAGCATCCTGCGCGATACCCATCCGCAGAACTCCTGGACGGTGGCGCCGCGGGCCAAGCCGCCGGTGCTGTCGGGGCTGAACTACAGCGTCGGCAAAGCCTCCGAAGCGCTGCCGATCCTCGACTTCTGGCCATGGCGCTATGCCACCGACTACGAGTTCAAGCCCGGCCCGGACTGCCCGCAGCCGCTGCCACGGCAGGACCCGGAGTTCCATCGCTGCTACGTTGCCGTCGGCGACTTCCCCGAAGTCAACGTCGGCCCGAAGTGGCTGCTGGTGCGCATGCTGACCGCATTCGGTGCCGGCCTCGTTCCCATTCTCTGAAGGTGACCGCATGACCCAGGTGTTCCGCGAAGCCGTTTCCCTCGAGCAGCTCAATGCGCTCAGCCGCAACACGGCGATCGAATCCCTGGGCATCGTCTTCAGCGCAGCGGGCGAAGACTGGCTGCAGGCCACCATGCCGGTGGACCAGCGCACCCGCCAGCCCTACGGCATCCTGCACGGCGGGGCCTCGGTGGTGCTGGCCGAGACGCTGGGCAGCAGCGCCGGCAACCTGTGCGTGGATACCGCAAAGCAGGTCTGCGTGGGCCTGGAGATCAATGCCAACCACGTGCGGGCGGTGCGCTCGGGGATTGTCACCGGCACCGCCCGCGCACTGCATGTGGGCCGCAGCACCCAGCTGTGGGAGATCCGCATCGAGGACGAGCAGGGTCGCCTGGTATGCATTTCGCGGCTGACCCTGGCGGTGGTGGCGGCCGGCCACGGTTGAGCCCCCGGTCGGGCGTGTTGACGACGGCAGAACCCAGCGTTCCCCACCGATTGCCCCGGTCAATGGCGGTTATGGCCTAAATCGGCTGGCAGCTGCTGCGACGCTCCGGTATCGTGCGCGGATGACTTCCCCCACTCCGGCCCCCCGTGGCGGCGTGGCGCGTGTGTGCCGTTACCTGTACCGCGTACCGCTGCTGTTGGTCCACATCACCGTGTTCCTGCCGCTGATCCTGATCGGCATGCTTCCGCCGTGGGGCGAGCTGCGCGTGGGCGAGGATACCTTCGGGGCGAAGGTGGTGAACTGGTGGCAGGGGGGCCTGATGTGGATCTTCGGCTTCCGCGTGGTGCAGATGGGCGCGCCGCTGCCCGGTGCCGTGCTGTTCGTGGCCAACCATGTCAGCTGGGTGGACATCTGCATCCTGCACAGCCAGCGCATGATGGGCTTCGTCGCCAAGCGCGAAATCGCCAGCTGGCCCCTGGTCGGCTGGCTCGCTGCGCGCGGGCAGACCATCTTCCACCAGCGTGGCAACACCGAGTCGCTGGGCGGGGTGATGCAGGTGATGGCTGATCGCCTGCGTGGCGGCAAGGCAGTGGGCGTGTTCCCGGAAGGGCGCACCCGCGGTGGCCACGAAGTGGGGCCGTTCCATGCCCGCATCTTCCAGGCCGCGGTTGAAACCGGCGTTCCGGTGCAGCCGGTGGCGCTGGTCTATGGGCTCAAGGGTGACGCACAGACCATCGTGGCATTCGGCCCCGGCGAGAGCTTCTTCGCCAATTTCCTGCGCCTGCTCGGTGAGCCGGCGCGGCGTGCGGAAGTGCACTTCCTGGCACCGATCGGTGCACAGGACCTGGAAGGCCGTCGGCGCATCGCGGAGACCTCGCGCGCGCGCATCGTGGCGGCCATGAGCACCGGTTGAGGGCACGGTGGCCCTGGTTCCGCCACCTGTCCTGGACGCCGGTACGCCGACGTTGCATGCGGCTGACTACCAGCCGCCGCGCTGGCTGCGCAACCCGCACCTGCAGTCGATGCTCAGCTCCAGCCGCATGCGCCTGCAGCGCGGCCTGCTGCTGCTGGCGGCCACCGGCGCGGTCAGCGAAGAGCTGATCCTCGACGGCGGCGATGGCGTGCGCCTGCAGGGCTGGCACAGCCATGTCGAAGGCCGCGAACCCAAGGGCATGGCCCTGCTGCTGCATGGCTGGGAGGGCAGTGCCGAATCCAGCTACATGCGCATGGCGGCCGCGCGCATGATCGAACAGGGTTTCGATGTCGTGCGCCTGAACTTCCGCGACCACGGCAACACCCATCACCTGAACCCCGGCATCTTCCACTCCAACCTGATCGATGAAGTGGTGCATGCCGCAGGAGACATCGCCCAGCGCTGGCCGCAGCTGCCGCTGGTGGCGGCCGGCTACTCACTGGGCGGCAATTTCGTGCTGCGCCTGGCCCTGCGCGCGCCGGCCGCCGGCGTGCCGCTGCTGCGCGTGGCCTCGGTGTGCCCGGTGCTGGACCCGGGGCTGACCATGGAGAGCATCGAGAATGGTCCGGCAATGTACGATTGGTACTTCCGACGCAAATGGGCCGGCTCGCTGCGCCGCAAGCGCGATCTGTTCCCCGAGCTGAGCGACTGCGACGACCGCGTGTTGAAGCTGGATATCCGTGCGCTGACCGCCTGGTTGGTTGAACGGCATACCAGCTTTGGCTCGCTGCAGGCCTATTTCGATGGCTACTCGATTGCCGGTGACCGCCTGTCGGCCCTGCAGGTGCCGGCCGACATCCTGATGGCGCAGGACGACCCGGTGATTCCCTATGCGACCTTCAGCGACTGGCAGCTGCCGCGCCACGCGCGCCTGGAGACCGCCTGCTGGGGAGGCCACTGCGGTTTCCTGGAAAACTGGCGGGGCGACGGCTTCTCCGAACGGTGGGTGGCGCAGCGCCTGCAGCGGGTGCTGGCGGGCTGAACCGGCACCGGCGCGTGGACCGCTACAATGCGGGTTTGCACTCGAACCGGACCGCCATGCAAGACCAGATCATCCAAGCGTTGCGCCAGAACCAGGCCGACCAGGCCGTGCAGCTGGCCCAGGCGTGGACCCGTGACGAACCCGGCCAGGCCGGGGCCCACCGCTGGCTGGCGCTTGCGCTGCAGCAGCAGGGCAAGGCCGAAGATGCCATGGAGGCCCTGCAGCAGGCATTGCAGCTGGCCCCCGATGATGCCCAGCTGCACCTGCAGCACGCTGGCCTGCTGCTTGCCCTGCGCCAGTACCAGGGCGCGGACGAGGCACTGGCGCGCACCACCGGCCTCGACCCGAATTCCTTCGCCGCCTACCTGATGCAGGCGCACCTGGCGGTTGGCCGCAATGACTTCGACGAGGCACAACGCCTGTCCACCCTGGCCTCGCGCGTGGAGCCGGAGCACCCCGAGCTGCTGACCATCGACGGCATGATCGCGCTGCGCCGCGATGACCCGGACCGTGCGCTGGTGCTGCTGTCGGCAGCCAACAAGGCCCAGCCGAATGACACCCGCGTGCTCTATGCGCTGGGCTTTGCCTACCTTGGCAAGGACATGCTGGCATTCGCCGAGCAGGCGTTCCGCCGCGTGCTGGAACTGAACCCGGCCATCAGCTCGCTGCATGGCCTGGTGGTGCAGCTGGCGCTGCGCCAGGGCAACGTGCCGGCGGCGGCCGAAGCCATGGAGGTGGCCCTGCGGCAGCCGGAGCTGGACGTGCCGGCGATGCGGCGCCTGGCCGGTGAGCTGGCGTTGCGCAACGGCCAGCCGCTGCAGGCGCTGGACCATCTGCTGCCCTTGCTGGAAGCGATCCCCGATGACCGCCAGCTGCTGCAGCTGCTGCTGATGTCCTGGCAGCGCCTTGGCCGCGAAGACGAGGCGCGTGCACGCCTCGACGCTGCCTTGGAGCAGCACCCGCAGCTGCATGATCTGTGGCTGGCGCGCCTGGCCGTGGAAGAAGTTGGCAGCCCCGCTGCCGCGGCGACCGTTGAACGCTGGATGGACGCCATGCCGGGCCACCTGCCGGCGCTGGAAGCACGCCTGCGCCTGCACGACATGGTGGGCGAGCACGAGCAGGCCGAAGCCATTGCCGAGCGTATCGTCAGCATTGAACCGGGGCGTGTCAGTGGCGAAACCCGCCTGGTTGAAGGGTTGCTGCAGCGTGATCCGCCTGCTGCGGTGGCCCGCGTGCAGGCGCTGGTCGAGCAGGCGCCGGAAGCGCATCGCGCCGATCTGCGCACCTGGATGGGCGAGATCCAGGACCGTGCCGGCCAGCCGCAGGAGGCCCTGCGTACCTGGCTGTCGCTGCAGGCCGACCAGGCCCCGCAACGCCTGCCGCTGCCACCGCAGGCCAAGTCTCCGCCAAGCTGGCCGGAGAAGGGTGAGATTGACGGCAACACCAGTTCCGCGCCGATCTTCCTCTGGGGCGCGCCGGGCTCGGGCGTGGAGCGCGTGGCGACCGGCCTGGCGGCCGCCAGCCCGGTGCTGCGCAGCGACCGCTACACCAGCAACCCGCCCGACGATGCGTTCCAGAACTACAACACGCTGCAGGATCTCGCTTCGGGCGTACTGACGCCGGAGCGGCTGGTGCAGCGTTGGCGCGAACAGCTGCCGGCGCGTGGCCTGCAGAGCGATACCGTCATCGACTGGCTGCTGTGGTGGGACAACGCCCTGCTGTGGGCGTTGCGCCCGCAGCTGCCGCAGGGGCGACTGGTGCTGGTGCTGCGTGATCCGCGCGACATGCTGCTGGACTGGGTGGCCTACGGTGCCGCCGCGCCGCTGGCGATGACCTCGCTGGCCGAAGCCAGTGAATGGCTGACCCGCGCGCTGAACCAGATTGCCACGCTGCATGAGGACGACCTGTACCCCCACGTGCTGCTGCGCATCGACCAGGTCGGCAACGATCCGCAGGCGATGGCCGAACTGCTGGGCCGCCTGTTCGAGCGGCCGATGCCGCCGGCGGCGCAGTTGGGCGCGCCGCGCTTCCCGCCCGGCCACTGGCGCAACTACCGCGACGTGATGAGCGCCGCCTTCGCCCAGCTCACCCCGGTTGCGGTGCGCCTGGGTTACCCGGAAGAGTGAGGAGATCCTGATGCAGCTGACCAGTAACAGCCTGACCAATGGCGCACCGATTGATCGTGAGTTCGCCGCCGGCGATGCCAATGGTTTTGCGCCCGACCGCAACCCGCACCTTGCCTGGAACGGGGCGCCGGCCGGCACCCGCTCGTTCCTGCTGGTGTGCGTGGACCCGGACGTGCCGACCGTGCCGGAGACGGTTGGCCGCAGCGACATGAGTGTGCCGCGTGACCAGCCACGTTGCGATTTCGTGCACTGGGTGATGGCCGATATTCCGGCCTCGGTGCAGGAGATCGCCGCTGGCAGCTGCAGCGACGGCTTCGTGGTGAAGGGAAAGCCCGCACCCGCCGGTCCGGCCGGCAGCCGCCAGGGCCTGAACGACTTCACCGGCTGGTTCGCGGGCAACCCGGACATGGCCGGTGATTACCTGGGCTATGACGGCCCGTATCCGCCGTTCAACGACGAGCGCATGCACCGCTATTTCTTCCGGGTATTCGCGCTGGACGTGGCGTCGCTGGACCTGCCGCAGCGCTTCACCGCCGCCGACGCGTACCGCGCCATGCACGGCCACGTGCTGGCCGAAGCCGCACTGCACGGCACCTACACGTTGAACCCGGCGCTGTAACCGCAACCCCGGTAGCGCCGGCCGCTGGCCGGCGTTGCTTTCGGTAGCGTCGAGCCATGCTCGGCTGCTTTTCCCGATAGACAGCAGCCGAGCATGGGCTCGGCTCTACAACGCACAACGAAGAAGGGCGGCCTCTCGGCCGCCCTTCCATCGTTTTATTTCTTCTCGATGGCCGACTCGACCACCATGTCCAGCACGTACGCCTGCGACGGCGCATCGGCCGGCGGGTTCTTCACCTCGTAGCGCTTCACGCGCACCACGTTGCGCACGCCGTCTTCGTGGGTGTAGCCCTCGATGGTGCCGTAGAAGTTCTCGAACTTGCCCGGCTCGCCCTGCTTCAGGCCCTTGTCGTCGAACTTCACTTCACGCACCTGCAGGCACTGGTAGTCCGGGATCAGCGGGTGCGAGCACTTCTCGGTCTTCGCGGCCACTTCCAGGAACACGGTTTCGCCGGCGCCGCCGTAACGGGTTTCAGCGGTCGGTTCCGGGTTGAAGACCAGCGTGTCGCCCTTGGCGGTGGTCAGGGTCAGCCTGCCATCGGCATCCTGCTCGGCCTTCAGTTCGCCCTGCAGGCGGCTCGACACGGCCTCGTCCAGCGCCATCAGCGCCTTGTCGGTGCAGGCCATCATGGTCGAGGCCATCGCGCTGACGGCCAGCTTGCCAGCGTCGAAGGTGTAACCACCGCCCATGCGGTTGCAGGTGTTGCTGACCGACAGGCGGCCGTCAGCGAAGTCGAGGGTGACCGGCTTGTCCTGGCGGGCGAACAGCGCGTCGATGCGCTTGCCGTCGGCGCCGGTGGCCTGCTGCAGCAGCCAGTGCTGGCTCTGCAGGCGCTGCGCGTCCAGATGCGCCAGCGTCTGCTGGTCCGCTGCCTTGGCCGCGGCCGGGGCCACGTCATCGCCGCCGGTGCCGGCCGGGGCCGGGGTCTGGCTGCACGCGGCCATCAGGGCCAGCGGGAGGAGCAGGGTGAGCTTGCGGTTCATGGTGATTCTCCTTGGGGAACCGTGGGGGAAACGGGGTGGGGCCGGCATTGGGGTTACCGTGCCCCGGTGCTGTTCAGCTGCCGGAGGGCAACCACAGCAGCAGCGCCGCGCCCAGCGCGATGCGGTAGAGGGCGAAGGCCGTGAACCTGTGCGACTTGATGTAGCCCATCAGCCACTTCACTACGACGAAGCCGGTGACGGCCGCGGCAAGGAAGGCCACGCCCACCTCGGTCCAGTTCTCGCTGCCCAGCTGCCCGTCCCTGGCCAGTTCCAGGAAGGTGTAGGCACTGGCGGCGAACATGGTGGGAATGCCGACCAGGAACACGAATTCGGCCGCCGCCGCGCGGCGGCTCAGGCCCAGCAGCATGGCCAGGAAGATCGCCGAGGCCGAGCGCGAGGTACCGGGGAACACGCCTGCCACCACCTGCGCCAGGCCGACGCCGATCGCCACGGTCCAGGTCACCTGGTCGCGGTCAGGCAGGCGCGCGGTGTAGGCCTCCACCAGCAGCATCCAGACACCGCCGATGATCAGCGCCCAGGCCACAGGACTGACCGTCTCCGGCAGCGACCAGCCGGCTTTGCGTACCACCAGGCCGACCACGGCGGTGACCAGGAAGGCCGCCCCCAGCTTGAATACATACTCCCGGTTCTCACGCTGGTTGAAGCCGGTGGCCAGCTGCAGCAGGCGCTGGCGGAACACCAGCACCACCGCGACGATCGCGCCGGCCTGGATGACGATGTTGAAGAAGTCCGAGCGGGCACCCAGCCAGTGCTGGGCAATGAGCAGATGGCCGGTGCTGGAGATAGGCAGGAATTCGGTCAAGCCTTCGAGGATGCCCAGCAGCAGGGCGGAGAGCAGGTCGGACATGGACGGTGCGGGCACGCGCGGCAGGAAGGAAGAAGGTCGAGAGGATAGACGATCCCTGCTGCACCAAACGGGTGCGCCTGCTGCCGACTGCACCCGTTTGGTGCGCGCTGTTCCGCACCGGTGCGGGGCGGGCTTAGGGAAATCAACGACTTGCGGGTCGCAAAAAGTTGGCACGGTCATTGCTGTACCTCAGCAGGCATTCATCCCCATCCGAGGTCGTACCGATGTCCGTGGAAAACGTTGAGAAGCTGATCAAGGACAACCAGATCGAATTCGTCGATCTGCGTTTCGTGGACATGCGTGGCGTCGAGCAGCACGTCACCTTCCCGGTCAGCATCGTCGAGCCGTCGCTGTTCGAAGAAGGCAAGATGTTCGACGGCAGCTCGATCGCCGGCTGGAAGGGCATCAACGAATCGGACATGGTGCTGCTGCCGGACCCGTCCAGCGCCTACGTCGATCCGTTCTACGCCGATCCGACCCTGGTGATCAGCTGTGACATCCTCGATCCGGCCACCATGCAGGCCTATGGCCGCTGCCCGCGCGGCATCGCCAAGCGTGCCGAGGCCTACCTGAAGTCCTCCGGCATCGCCGAAACCGCGTTCTTCGGCCCGGAGCCGGAATTCTTCATCTTCGACTCGGTCCGTTTCGCCAACGAAATGGGCAACACCTTCTTCAAGGTCGACTCGGAAGAAGCGGCATGGAACAGCGGCGCCAAGTATGACGGCGCCAACAGCGGCTACCGTCCCGGCGTGAAGGGCGGCTACTTCCCGGTTCCGCCGACCGACACCCTGCACGACCTGCGCGCCGAGATGTGCAAGACCCTCGAACAGGTCGGCATCGAAGTGGAAGTGCAGCATCACGAAGTGGCCACCGCCGGCCAGTGCGAGATCGGCACCAAGTTCAGCACCCTGGTGCAGAAGGCCGACGAGCTGCTGCGCATGAAGTACGTCATCAAGAACGTCGCGCATCGCAACGGCAAGACTGTCACCTTCATGCCCAAGCCGATCGTCGGTGACAACGGCAGCGGCATGCATGTGCACCAGTCGCTGTCCAAGGGCGGCACCAACCTGTTCTCCGGTGACGGCTACGGTGGCCTGAGCCAGCTGGCGCTGTGGTACATCGGCGGCATCTTCAAGCACGCCAAGGCCATCAATGCCTTCGCCAACTCGGGCACCAACAGTTACAAGCGCCTGGTGCCGGGCTTCGAGGCGCCGGTGATGCTGGCCTACTCGGCCCGCAACCGTTCGGCCTCGTGCCGCATTCCGTGGGTGTCCAATCCGAAGGCGCGCCGCATCGAAATGCGCTTCCCCGACCCGATCCAGTCCGGCTACCTGACCTTCACCGCGCTGATGATGGCCGGCCTGGACGGCATCAAGAACCAGATCGACCCGGGGGCACCGAGCGACAAGGACCTGTACGACCTGCCGCCGGAGGAAGAGAAGCTGATCCCGCAGGTCTGCTCCTCGCTGGACCAGGCGCTGGAAGCGCTGGACAAGGACCGCGAGTTCCTGAAGGCCGGCGGCGTGATGAGCGATGACTTCATCGACGGCTACATCGCGCTGAAGATGCAGGAAGTGACCAAGTTCCGCGCGGCCACCCACCCGCTGGAATACCAGCTGTACTACGCGAGCTGACCGGGCGCGATGGCGGTGGGTTCCCCCTCCCACCCGCCGCCATCGCTTCCGTTCTCGCGGCTGGGGAGCCGCAGGGCGGGCGCAGGCCCGCCGTTGTAGAGCGGACTGTCAGTCCGCTGCATTGGAACGCGAGCCATTGGCCCGCTTATCCAGGGGCAAGAGAGAGACCGGATACGCGACCAGGGCCGCCCTCCCTCCCGCGTCGGTCGTGCAAGGAGAGAGGCACGGCCGTCCCGGCCCTGTACGTGTCCGGTGCAACAGCCACGGTCATCATCCTGATGACCCGTGGTTGCCTGATGCCAACGCGCGCTGGCGCGCTGGCCCCATCCACCCTCGGGACATGCGCATGAAACTGATCTCCGCCATCATCCGACCGTTCAAGCTCGACGAGGTCCGCGAGGCCCTGTCCGATGCAGGCGTGTCGGGCATCACCGTGACCGAAGTGAAAGGTTTCGGTCGCCAGAAGGGCCACACCGAGCTGTATCGCGGTGCCGAGTACGTTGTCGACTTCCTGCCCAAGATCAAGATCGAAACCGTCGTCACCGACGAACGTGCCGACGCGGTGATCGAAGCGATCCAGTCGTCTGCCGGCACCGGCAAGATCGGTGACGGCAAGATCTTCGTGACCGCTGTCGAGCAGGTCATCCGCATCCGCACCGGCGAAATCGGCGCCGACGCGCTGTAAGCCCCCTTCCGGAGACTCCCCCATGAAGATGCGCCTTCTCACCGGGTGGCAAGCCCGGTTCCATCTGGTGTGCCTGTTGATGCTGCTCAGCGCGCTGGCCGCTGGTGCCTGGCCGGGCAGCGCCCACGCCCAGGCACAGGTGTCGCCGCTGCCGAGCGAAACCGTGGCGGTCGAGCCGCTGCACGATCCGGCCGCCACCGCCGCCGTGCCCGCCGTGGCCGAAGCGGCCGCTGCCTATGATCGTGGCGACGTCGCCTGGATGCTCACCTCCACCCTGCTGGTGCTGTTGATGGTGGTTCCAGGCCTGGCCCTGTTCTATGGCGGCCTGGTGCGTTCGAAGAACGTGCTGTCTGTGCTCAGCCAGATCCTGGTGGTGTTCTCGCTGGTGCTGCTGCTGTGGGTGGCCTATGGCTACAGTGCGGTGTTCAGCGCCGGCAATCCGTTCTTCGGCTCGTTCACCGAATTCGCCTTCCTCAAGGGCTTCACTCCGGAGTCGGTGGGCAATACGCCGATCAAGGGCCTGCCGGATTACCTGTTCGTCGCCTTCCAGTCGACCTTCGCCGGCATCACCACCGCGCTGATCGTCGGTGCCTTCGCCGAGCGCATCAAGTTCCGTGCGGTACTGCTGTTCTCGGCACTGTGGTTCACCCTCAGCTACATCCCGATGGCGCACATCGTCTGGGGCGGCGGCTACCTGGGTGAACTGGGCGCGATCGACTTCGCCGGTGGCACCGTGGTCCACATCAATGCGGGCGTGGCCGGCCTGGTCGGCGCGTGGCTCGTCGGCAAGCGCCTGGGCTACGGCCAGACCGCGCTGAAGCCGCACAACGTACCGTTTACCTACATCGGCGCCATGCTGCTGTGGGTAGGCTGGTTCGGCTTCAACGCCGGTTCCGCCGCTGCGGCCGATACGGTGGCCTCGCTGGCCTTCCTCAATACCGTGCTGGCCACCGCCGCCGCCGTGCTCGGCTGGACCCTGGTGGAAGCGATCGGCAAGGGCAAGCCGTCGGCGCTGGGTGCAGCCTCGGGTGCGGTGGCCGGCCTGGTCGGCATCACCCCGGCCTGTGGCACGGTCGGCCCGCTTGGCGCGATCGTGATCGGCTTCGTCGCCGGCGTGATCTGCGTGTGGGGCGTGACCGGCCTCAAGCGCCTGCTGAAGGTGGACGACACCGCCGACGTGTTCGGTGTGCATGGTGTCGGCGGCATCGTCGGCGCGATCCTCACCGGCGTGTTCAGCGCGCAGTCGCTGGGCGGCACCAAGGCCGATCTGGATATCGGCCACCAGGTGTGGGTGCAGGTGGTCAGCGTCGGCCTGACCGTGCTGTGGTCGGCGGTGGTGACCGCGGTCATCCTGCTGCTGGTAAAGGTCGTGGTGGGCCTGCGCGTGACCGAAGAAGCAGAGCGCACTGGCCTGGATGTGACTTCGCACGGCGAGTCTGCCTACGAGGCCTGAGGTAGCGGCGTACTGACGTGGTGGGTGCCGACCGTTGGTCGGCACTTCTCCTGTCCTGGTTCTGGTAGGTGCCAAGCTTGCTTGGCACAGGATCCGGGTCTGCTCTGGTGGGTGCCGACCGTTGGCTGGCACGGCCGGAGTGGCGCATCCACGCATGGCGTGGATCTACCGAATCTTTCTTGTGACATGCACCCTCGCGCCAGATCGCGCACAATCAGGCCATGCCTCCGATCCGCACCACACTGATGCTCTCGGCCTGCCTGTTGCTGGCCGCCTGCGCTTCCACGCCACGGGAAACGCGCAACCCGCTCGCCACCTGGGTGCCTTCGCCCAACCAGAACGCGCGCACGCCGGTCATCATCGTCATCCACCACACCGAGCAGAAATCGGTGCAGCAGAGCCTGCATACGCTGCGTACCGCCAACAGCGGTGGACCGGTCAGCGCGCACTACCTGATCGGCGCCGATGGCCATCGCTACCAGCTCGTCGCCGATGAGCGCCGTGCCTGGCATGCCGGCGCCGGGCGATGGGGCACCATCACCGATCTCAACTCGGCCTCGATCGGCATCGAGCTCGACAACGATGGCCGCAGCCCGTTCAGTGCGGCGCAGATCGAATCGCTGATCGTGCTGCTGCGTGACCTAACCACCCGCCTGAACATCCCGCCGCGCCAGGTGATCGCCCACGCCGACCTGGCACCGACGCGCAAGCAGGATCCGAGCCGCTTCTTCCCGTGGCAACAGCTGGCCGAGGCCGGCTTCGGCGTGTGGCCGCGCGCGGCCGACGGCGCGGCACCGGAAGGCTTCGACGCGTGGAATGCGCTGGCCCGCTTCGGCTATCCACTGGACAACCGAGAAGCCACCGTCGCCGCCTTCCACCGCCGTTTCCGTGGCCGCGACGACCTGCCCAAGGCGCTGGATGCCGAGGACGCCCGCATCCTGCATTCGTTGCTGCTGCAGATGCCGTGACTCCGCGCATGAACGCTTGACCCCGCGCCGGGTTGCCGCCCAGCGGCCGGCCCGCCACCATGGCGGCATGATCGATTCCGCTACCTTCTTCAAGCGCAAGCACTGGACCCTGTTGGCAGCGGCGGTGCTCGCCGGTTGCGCCACCACCGCTCCCCGCACGGGTTCCGAAGCGCCCACGGCGACCTCACCGCCGGCGGCCACCTACGCCAAGGTCGACTGGAAAGCCCTGCCAGCGGTCTCAAACAGCGATCTGCAGGCCGGCTTCGTTGCCTGGCGCAGCAGCTGCACCCGCCTGAAGAACGACGCTGCCTGGGCCAAGCCCTGTGCCACCGCCGCAGCCGTGTCAGACAAGGACCCGGCCGCGATCCGCCAGTTCCTGCAGCGCGACCTCGATGCCTATGCGCTGCGTGCCGGTGGCCATCAGGCCGACGGATTGATCACCGGTTACTACGAGCCGATCTACCCCGGCAGCCTTACCCGTACCGATAAGGCCACGGTGCCGGTGTACGGCACGCCGGATGATCTGATCGTGGTGCAGCTGGACAGCCTCTACCCGGAACTGAAGGGCAAGCGCCTGCGCGGGCGGGTTGAGGGCAAGGTGCTCAAGCCCTATGACGATGCCGGCACCATCGCCGCCAAAGGCGTAAAGGCGCCGGTGCTGGCCTGGCTGACCGACCCGATGGACCTGCAGCTGCTGCAGATCCAAGGGTCCGGCCGCGTGCGCCTGGCTGATGGCACGCAGGTGCGGCTGGCCT
This sequence comes from Stenotrophomonas sp. A3_2, assembly GCF_036624925.1. Classification (NCBI taxonomy): domain Bacteria; kingdom Pseudomonadati; phylum Pseudomonadota; class Gammaproteobacteria; order Lysobacterales; family Lysobacteraceae; genus Stenotrophomonas; species Stenotrophomonas sp. A3_2. The sequence continues at coordinate 37,709 of NZ_JAZKVY010000316.1, read as the reverse complement.
ATGCCGAGCAGAACGGCCACCCCTATCGCGCGATCGGTCGCTGGCTGGTGGACCAGGGCCAGCTGAAGAAGGAAGACGTCACCATGGACGCGATCCGCGCCTGGGCCCGGGCCCATCCCGCGCGCGTGCCGGAACTGCTGCGCAGCAACCCCAGCTACGTGTTCTTCGTGCGCACTCCGGACAGCCCGGAAGGTCCGCGTGGTTCACTGAACGTACCGCTCACCGCCGGCTACAGCGTGGCGGTGGATCGCACCGTGGTACCGCTGGGCAGCCTGCTGTGGCTGTCCACCGCGCGCCCGGACGGCAGCCCGGTGGTGCGCCCGGTGGCCGCGCAGGACACTGGCGGTGCCATCGCCGGCGAAGTGCGCGCCGACCTGTACTGGGGCAGCGGCGAAGCCGCCGGCAAGCTGGCCGGCGACATGAAGCAGAAGGGCAACATCTGGATGTTGTGGCCGAAGGGCGTGGCGTTGCCAGCGCCGGCCCGCTGAAGCGCCCACCTGCGCGCTGCGAGGTCGGGCGATAATGGCGCCATTCCGCACTTTCCGGCCGCGCCAGCGGCCAGGGCTCCTGCAATGACCTACGCAAAGCACAACGCAAAACCCGGCGCGAAGTCCGCCGCAAAGAAGTACTACAAGCACTGGGCCGAATCGGGCCTGGGCAAGGGCAACGTGCTGATGGAAGCGCGCGGCGAGAAGATCGTGCGGCAGGTGGAAATCTACGGCACCAGGATGGTCTGGGCCGACGAGCATGCCCACAGCGACGACCGCTTCCTGCTGGCCGACCAGCCGGTGTCGTTCCTGGATTTCGACGAGGACGACGAAATCTCCGCGCGTGAATTCGAAGCCGCCTGGAAGAAGGCACGGGAAGCCACCGGCTACCCGGTGTAATCCCCCCGGCTCCCGCCCTTGTAGCGCCGAGCTTTGCTCGACGCAGCAAAGCGGGCACGTGAAATGTTATATGATTACATTTCGCCGCAACCGCCCCTTCCCATGAAGACTCCCACCCTTGTGGCCGCCTTGGCGGCCGCGCCGTTCGCCCCTGAAGCTTTCGCACAGTCCGCCGATGCCGCGCTCACTCTCGGCAAGGTGCAGGTGCACCAGCACGGCGAAGGCCAGCTCAGTGCGCACCAGGTACTGACTTCGGTGGACGTGCTCGGCGCGGACCAGATCGAAGACCGCAACGTCTCGCACAGCTGGGAGCTGCTGGGGCAGATGCCCGGCATCCAGCTCACCGAAACGCGGCAGGGTGCCGAATCGGGCAAGGTCAGCTTCCGCGCCTTCAACGGCGAGGGCTACCTCAACGCGATCAAGACCCTCATTGACGGCATCCCCAGCAACGTCAACAGCGGCAACCAGCGCTTCATCGACATGCTGTTCCCGCTGGACATCAGCTACATCGAAGTGGTGCGCGGTACCAACGACCCGCGCTACGGCCTGCACAACATCGGCGGCAACGTGAACTTCGGTACGCGCCAGGGTGGCACCTACACCGACGTGCGGCTGGCCTACGGCAGCTACAACACCCGCGATGCGCAGCTGGCGATCGGCCGCGAAAGCGATGGCTTCGCGCAGAACTACTTCGTCGGCACCCAGGCCAGCGACGGCTACCGCGATCACGATGCCTCGAAGAAGTATTCGCTGGGCGGCAAGTGGTTCCATGGCTCGCTGGACGACGGCCTGCGCGTGGGCCTGACCGCACGCGCCTACCACCACGAGGCGGACGAACCCGGCTTCATGACGGCCGACGAACTGCGTACGCACCGTCGCGGCAGCGACCTGCGCAACGGCAACGATGGCGATGACCGCGACATGCGCCAGATCGCCGCGCACGTGGATCTGAAGCTGTCCGACACGATTACCTTCGGCACGCGGCTGTACTACAACCGCTACGAAGACGATCGCCGCGTGACCTTCAGCGACCTGCCCACCGGCAACCTGCCGCGCCAGCGCCGCGTGTGGGATGAGCGCCAGACCGGCCTGCTCAGCACGCTCACCTGGCAGGCCAGCCCCGCGCTTACCGTCGAAGGCGGCCTGAACTACGAGCAGCAGGACAACGGCTACCTCCGCGAGCGCTACGCCTACGCCGAACCCACCGATTTCAGCCAGGCACCGGCGCGCGTGCAGAACAACGACCGCCACAGCTTCGACAACTGGGGTGCCTACGTGCAGGCCATCTACCAGCCCGGCGAGGCGTGGAAGATCGTGCCGGCCTACCGTATCGACCGCTTCAGTGGTAGCACGCACCTGATGAGCGGCATCAGCGGCCGCCTGCAGGACTACGGCACGATCGGCCAGCCCAAGCTGAGCGTCATCCACAGCCTGGGCCAGACCACCCACGTCTACGCGAACTGGGGCCGCACCTTCCAGGTACTGACCGGGTCCACCGCACCGGCCTACCTCACCCCGGGGCAGGCGCCGATGCAGCCGTCCACCAACACCGGCATGGAGCTGGGCCTGAAATTCCAGCCGTTTGCCGGCAGTCAGGCACGCCTGGCGGTGTGGCAGCAGGATGCAGAGAACGAGGTATCCAACATGCCGGCTACCGGTACGACGGTCACCTTGGGCAAGACCCGCCGGCGCGGCGTGGATGCGCAGTTGAGCCTGCAACTGGGCGACGACTGGACGGTGTGGGCGTCGCACGCCTACCAGGAAGCGAAGATCACCCGCGACGACCGCGATGCCGGCGTTTCCCTGCAGGGACGCCAAGTGGCTGCCACCCCGCGCCACATCAGCAATCTGGGCGTGGATTACCGCGCCAGTGATGCGCTGCGGCTGGGCCTGCAGGCGCGTGCACAGGGCGATTACTACCTGGAAGAGCGCAACGTAGCCGGCAAGTTCGGTGGCTTCGCCGTGCTCGACCTCAGTGCTGCCTACCAGCTCACCCCGCGATTCAGCGTGGACCTGCAGCTGAAGAACGCCACCAATCGCCAGTACGCCTACGCCTGGTACGACAGCTTCTTCTGGGACAGCGCCCGCCCGATGTTTTCGCCGGCCCCGGGACGCAGTGTGTTCGTCGGCCTCAACATGAAGCTGTAACCGGCCACGCATCTGGTAGTGGTCGAGCTCGCTCGACCTGCGGCAGGGGCCGGAGCCCTTTTTGATCCCATCACCAAAGTAGGTGCCCACCGGAACCCCAAAGTCTGTGCAGCCTGTTAGGGTTTGGACCATGCTTTGCCCCCCCTTGAGTGGCAAAGATTGTGTGGTGCGAGGCAAACGAGCGTAGCCCGCCGCAGCAGACAATGGTCCAGAACCATTGCGACAATGCGAGGCGGCCTAACAGCACTAGGTACTGGCTTAAGAGGGCCTATGCGTCGGAGTCAGGGTGCATCCGAGACGGGCGGCAGGCACCTGCCCAGAAGACAAACAGAACAGGGGGAGAGGGAAGATGCTAGTGGTAGTTAGGCATGCGCAAAGCATGGCTAATGCGGGATTTGCAACCGCCGATCCCGAATCCATTGCCCTCACTGCCGCAGGGGAGGAGCAGGCTCGCGCATTGGCAATGACCTGGTCGGCTGCGCCTGACCGCATCTTTACCTCACGATTCCTCCGGGCTAGGCAGACATCACAACCACTCGCCGAACGCTTCAAGATGGTCGTTGCGCCCCTGGGGGTCCACGAGTTCACTTATCTGTCGCCTGAGCGGTGCGTGGGCACCTCGGCAGCAGACCGCAAGCAGTGGGTAGAGGACTACTGGTCCCGTTGCGATCCAAACTATGTGGATGGACCTGGTGCCGAGTCATTTGCCCAGCTAGTTGCCCGCGCTGCGCGAGCGCTGCGCATTCTTAAATCCTATTCCGCGCATGAGCAGGTGGTCGTGTTTAGCCACGGCCAATTGATGCAGGCGATGCGCTGGATTTGCGGGAGCAAGGCTCCCTCCGTGGTGAACGCTGCAGCGATGGGCGCATTTCGAAAGCTGGATTTGGATCAGCCTATAGCCCATTGCCAGAGGGTATCTTTCGAATAGAAGGCGATCGCGGATACTGCCAACCTCCCGACCCCACCCCGGCCGCAGTTCTTTGGCCTTGTCGGATCAGAAGACTACCCGTTACGCGCGAACAGCAAAGGCTGTTGCTGAGGGGCGCACTTTTGGTATCGGTAGGAGATGATTGGGCTCACAGGCTCTGGGATGTGAACGCCACGCCTTTCAGCAGCCCGTCTCATCAAGTAGGAGGGCTCGTGGACGTCGTTCCGGATCTGATCCCAGATCACGTCGTCATTAACGTGAATTGGAAAGCTCGTGTCCGGCAGCAGGCGAAGAAGTTGCTTCGTCTGTGTGATCAACTCATGAGCGTATGGACGCACTCTGGGATCTCTGCATGCTCCCGATAGTGCTCGTATCATGTGGCTTGCCGCATACCACTGGCGATCAGCCAACCGCTGCAAGTGGAACAGGCGATACGCGCAGGCGAGCATGAGAAAGCCATAGATGTCACCTCGTTGATAAAGGCCATCCAGGTCATATGCCATCACCGGCAAGCGGTTCTCATCAGTGCTGGCCGTGTCGCCTGGGAATGAATAGCGCACCCCGAGTAGCCCGGCGCTGGACGTAAATAGGCGATTCCAGCCAACAGCCGTCCTCATATCCCACTCTCGAAGGCTGAGGGCTGCAAAGGGCCACTTAAGCACCGCCTCAAGTTGGGGGTGCTGCAGGGCAAGGTGCTTGCGCCGCCTCAGTGATAGTGATCGCAATCCCTGCCGATATGCACTGAACTCATCGCTGCGCATCATCAACGCACCATCTAGGCTCTGGCGCCGAAGAACATAGCGTGCCCTCAACTCTTCCTCCCCGCCTTCCACCAGAGACCATGTATTCCAGAGAATCCTGGAGTGCAGCCTGTCCGATGCATCAGAGGCAGGACGACCTAAATTGGAGCACTGCATCGCTTGGAGTGCTTGGCAAGCTTCGTGCAACTCCCCCATCGGAAACCTCCAAAAAAAGTAGACGTTGGAAGGGTAGTTTTGCTGGATGAAAAGGCTACGGTAGAGCGCTAGGGTTACCTGGAACCTAGCATCACTGGAGCGTACGTGAGCCTACCAAGTAAAGAGCCGGATGCATTGTCTGTGGCTTGGGTGGCGCAAACCTATGGTGGGCTGGTGCCGGCCAAAGACCTGTCGCGACTGCTCGGGTTCAATAGCCCGGCAGCACTTAGGCGGGCAAGCGCCACAGGTCGTTTGCCAGTGACGCTGTTTCGTCCACAAGGTCGTCGCGGGTGGTTCGCTCACGCCGCCGATGTCAGCGCATACCTTCGATCTCAGGCACCTCAATCTCCGAGGGAGGCAGGCAGCCCATGACCTAGCCCAATCTGAACTTCCCTTGCCGGAAGTTGGAAAGAAAAAACCCGTGAGGTAGGACTCACGGGTTTTTGGGTCGGCGACTTTGCAGGTCTTGCCGATACTTTCCCCTTCCCTGACTCCCCTGTCAAGCCTGCGCAGGCCTGTCACGGGCACCTATGTCCGACTCGGCTGGTGGGGCTCGCCCAGGCCTCTTGGACGGTGCTCCTGTGGGGTGCGCATGAGGAATCGGCATGTCCACAGACCCACAATTTGGTGGCTTATCGTTTGAAGACCGTCACCAGCTTTACACCCGCATAAAAGCAAGTGAGCTCAGTATTCGGCAGCTCGAGAACATGATTGCCGGCAGCGGAACCAAGACCGTAGGCAGGGCGGCGCTGAGAAACGTTCGTGTTCGGCACAACTCAATCAAGAACGGTAGTGCGCGAACAGTTGAAAGCCACACGTGCGAGTTGGTCTTTGCCTATGAGCTTGAGCTTGACCCCGAGGTGCTGGGCTACTACGTACAAGTACCCTGCCGCCGCGTGCAGCGAACCACGGCGTCCGGGCGCAATCACATCAGCACTGCACATGTAGATTTTCTTGTATTTCGCAGGGACCACGTAGAGCTAGTGGAGTGCAAGCCGCTATCGTGGCTGGAGAGCCAACTGGCGCTTCCGGACTCCCTTTGGGTCAAGCAGGACGCGGTATGGACCTATTCCCCCTACGCCCAATGGGCGCGGCAGCATGGCCTCGCGTTCAGAGTCTGGGTGCCGCCCACTCCAACCGGTGTGTACCTCCAGAACCTTGAAGCCTGCTACGCGGTAGCCGGTGATGCCCTTCAGCAACATGAAACTACCGCAGTAACCAAGGCAGTTGGGCTAATCGCCAAGCGCCCCCTTCTGCTGGACAGTCTCCTCGCCGAGGTGCCCGGCTTCACACCGCGCCTAGCGCTTTGGATGCTGGGAAGATCGGCGGCCTTCGGTCCATGGCAGAGCACTCCCGCGGCTAGGACTGACCGCTTCCATCTGTATGGCACGAAGGAGCAGGCCAAGGAGGCGGACGAGCTACTGCTTGGAGCCATTGTCAAAGCTCAGTCGCAACCAGCTGTGGACGATCCATTACTGGTGGCAACCGCTACAGACCTCCAGCGGGCACACCAGCGACTCAGTAGGCTTGCGCTGATTGAGGCCGGAAGTCTGCCCGCAACACGACGGATGGGCGCTCTGCAGCGACAGGTTCGAAAGGCTGTTGCCGAAGGAAGATCCGCGCTTTCGGCTTGTCTTACCAAATATGCCCTTAGCGGAAACCGAGCATCGCGCCTGCTTCCGGAACACGAGCAAGCCATAGAGACCGTCATCGCGCTGCACTGGAACACGGGGAGAGTACATAGACCGAAGGACTTGCTTTATGTGTTTGAAGAGGAGTGCCTTCGGTTGGGGGTTGAGCCTTGCGGTAGAGCTCGACTGGATGCCAGGCGAAGAAGCGAGAGCCCAACACGTCATGCGCTATCCACGGGTGGCTTTCGCGCCTACCACGCGACGCGTACACGCACCGATCCTCGCCATCGCTCGCTGCCTCCGATCGGATATGGCCACACACTGCACGTGGATTCGTCGGATCTAGATGTTCGATGCGCGCCGAACCTGATTCACTGCTTCCCAGCAAGCAAAGCAAAGTTCTATATCGGCATAGACGGAGCGACGGGCTATCCGATGGCTCATGCAATGGTATTTGGCTCAGCAAGAACCGACGCCTTGGCATTGCTCATGCGTGAGTACGTCAGAAGACAGGGCTTCCTGCCCAAGTTGATCCATCTGGATCGAGGGCCGGAGAACACCTCCCGCTGGCTACAAGATTTCTGCCATGGCGAGATTAGTCTAAGGTTCTCCCCAACGGCGGGCAGCGCCTGGAATGGCATTGCTGAGAACGCCATCAAGCAGGTCAACGAACAAGTAGCACAGCGATTCCCAGGAAGCACGCGGCCCGACCAGATGGGACGTAAGGTCGACGGCAGGTTCAAGAGCCGAAACAATGCGAGGACGGACTTTGTCCGTGTGCACGAGGAGTTCCTGAAGTTCGTCTATCACGACCTTCCTATGACACCGGGGCCAGATGATACAACGCCAGCTGAGAAGAGGGTTGAGGCGCTCGCGGCCTACGGCGCTGTCGGAACACCGTGCGAATGGGACGATGGGTTCCTAATCAGAACTGCGATCAAGGTGGAGACCAAGAAGCGAATCGACCGCCAGCGTGGCGTACGCACTGCCGATGGTTGGTTCACCAGTGACGAGCTTCTACAAGAGCTGCGAACTGAGAATGCCAGTGAGGTTCGCAGCGACTGTTGTGACCCAAGTGTGATGTACGTGAAGGTTCGCGGGAGCTGGTTCAAGGCCTTCCACAATAAAGTGCAAAGCGATGCGCTCTTGTCGGATCAGGAGCGACTGTTTCATTTGCTCTGGGCACCCACGTTGCGCTCACAATCGGCAAAAAGAAAAGAGGAAGTTGCCCGTGCTCGTCATTCGCGCCGAGTGCAGGCCCAAGCCGCAAGGCCCGCAACAGAGCACCTTGCCCCGGCGCCAATGACCGGCAGCGATGAGAGGATAGATATCGAGCCAGTGCCACCTGCGATCGCACAGGACATCGTTCCGTTCGATGAACGGGAGGACTACTGATGAAGATGGTTCAGCACCCAGCCTACGAGGGCCCACGCAAGCGATTGCGAATGGCGCTTGACCAACATCGTCCTGGGCATATGGTGTTCATAATCGGGCCATCGGGCGTAGGCAAGACCACGATGAGGCGCTCGGTAATGCAGGAGATGTTTGGCAATCCAGCATGCTGGGATTGTGGGCGGATACCCCTGGTCGAGACATTCGCCACACTTCCTCACGGCGCGTACTTCAGTTCGCGTCAGCTCGCTGTCTCTATTCTGCAAGAGTTGCACGCGCCCACGTTGGCGTGGCTACTGGACGGAAGCTATCTCGAGGAGGATGCAAAACTGCGAATACGACGTGAGCTCGCCGCAGCAACATCGGAGTGGGCGTCCTTAGCGCGAACAAGACAGACAGAAGGCGAGTACTGGGGGATGGTGCAGCGAAGCCTGAGAGCGCGTAGTTGCAAGTATGTATCAATCGATCAGGTCACAGCGCTACTAGTCAACCACAGAGACAAGTCCCCCGCTGACCACACCCTCCATCTGATGGCGATAGCTGAAGCCACAGGCGTGATGTTCGTTATGACTGGGGTGCACAAAGCCACGCAGTTGTGGTCGGTAAACTCCGAGTTACGACGCCGAGTCACAACTGTTTGGGTGCCTCCATATAGTGATAAGCGTCGGGATGACAAACTGCCGTTCCTTCGTTTGCTCAAGTCATTGGCCACTCGCTACGGGCTATCACAGGATGATCTGCTAATCCGGATGGCCAACGATATCCTTGCCGCTACCGGCGGCGTATTCGCTGAGGTGGTCGAACTACTGGGGCGGGCAGATATTGCTGCGAAGCAGGAGGGATGCAACAGAATTCTCAAGCGACACATCGAGATCTCCTACTACGGAAGTGAGGATCTTAGGAACCTATGGCGGGACATCGACGCCTTTGAGATGAGCATGGTTGCCGGCAGTGTTACTGAGCGATCAGAACATGTGAAGGCGCGCTGGGGATCTCCAACCTGAGGGAAAGGAAATGGTGATTACCGACTTAAATCAGATGCGGTGGGGCGCCGATGCAAGGCGGCGGCGCGACAATCTCGCGCGAAAACCGCACGCCAGGAGGCAGTTCGCGGCTGCATTAATCATTGCGATTGCACTCCTCTCCCCCTTGGCAGAGGTGGCGGAATCCACGAGTCACGAGGGCCAAGATATAGACCCTTCGCAGGAAGGTATAGAAGCGCTCGACAAAGCGGAGGATTTCTGATGAAAGTTCTCCAGCACCCAGCATACAGACGGCCGCGAGATCGCCTGAGGGCAGCTCTAGACAATCACAGACCGGGGCACATGGTCTTCGTCATCGGTCCGTCCGGTGTAGGGAAGACCACGATGCGTCGGAGCGTTATGCGTGAGATGTTTGGGAACCCCAACCTGTGGGAAAAGGGAAAAGTTCCTGCCATCGAGACGTTCGCGTGCTTGCCAGTTGGAGCATACTTCAGTTCGCGATACCTCGCCCGCGAGTTATTGAAAGAACTTAATGCGCCGACGCTGACTTGGGCGCTGGAGGGCGGATCACATTTGTCAATGCCCCCTTCGGACATTCAAGCCGAAGTTCGCGACAGAGACCTTCAGCTTGGACGGTATCAACTCAGGCTCACCGAAGCGGAGTGTTGGTCGTCTGTAAAGCGGTCCATGATTGCGCGTGACTGCAAGTATGTCGCTATCGATCAAATATCAGCGCTTCTGGTGAACCACAGAAACAAGTCACCTGCGGACCATGTATTGCACTTGATGACGTTAGCAGAGTCCGCCGGGTCGATGCTCATAATGACCGGGATCCACAGGGCAGTTCAACTCTGGTCGATCGAATCCGAGTTTCGTCGAAGTGTGACGTCTATATGGGTTCCGCCATATAGCGTTAGAAGAAGGGAGGACCGGGCTCCATTCTTGCGCCTCCTTACGTCGCTGACCGAAAGGCACAATTTCTCTAAACAGGACCTATTGATTCGAATGGCGGCGGATCTACTGGTCGCGACGGGAGGTGTCTACGGAGAGGTCGCTCAGCTTCTGTCGCGAGCTGAGGATGCGGCCAAGCAGGAAGGAAGCGAGCGGATCCTTAAACGTCACATAGAGGCTTCCTACTATTCAGACAACGATCTTGCCAACCTTTGGCGAGATATCGAGGATTTCGAGGATGCAATGGAGGCTGGAAGCGCCACAGCCAGGGCGAAACGGCTCAAGTCTAGTTGGGCCTCCTCTTATGGGGAGGTGTGCCGTGAAGTCTAGTACTCAGCGATTTACCTGGTCGTCCTTGCCTCCACTTCAATTGAAGGGTGTGGGAACGTCGCGAGTTGAATCCTTGGAGCACTACGTTCTACGGCAAGCGTGGACAGTCGGCGTGACCATGGCCAATATGATGTCGATAGTCGGTCCAGCTATTGATGGTGGGCGTAGAGGACAAGTCATGGGCTCGGGCAAGTATTGCGGTCCCAGCCGTGACTTCAGTCACCGTATCAGCACGCTCAAGATGCTGACCGCCCAGGACGACCTGCAGTGCGGCACATTCTGGGTTTTGGAGGACGTACTGGCCACCTACGGAGGAGGCCGAGACACAACGCGCCGCCGCTGGTGCCCAGTGTGCTACCGCGATTGGGACGATGATCTCTCATATGAGCCGCTATCGTGGATCGTCGACATTCAAGCTGAGTGTGACCAGCATAAATGCAAGCTCGAAACCACCTGTACAAGGTGTGGCGCGGACCAGCCGAGCTCAACAGACTACCAGCGGCGTAGAAGATGCCACAAATGCAAGCAATCGCTTTCCGGTGATGGTGTCGCCGCAGCGATTACTGGCGACGAGGCATGGGGTCAGCAGCAGCTTGCGTCCATAATCGAGCTTTGCGCGACGCCCTCACAACCCCAGATTCCATTCGAAAACTATGTTCGATTCGTGAAACTGCTCGTTGACGGACATCCGATGAGGCGCGCGTATCCTAACGCTCTCAAGGCGGAGTTCTACCGCGCCACCAAGAACTTGACCAGGGGTCGGACGACCATTCGTGCCATTGTCAATCTCTGCGCTCTCCAGTCCATCTCAGCACGCGACATCTTGCTAAGCCCAGATGCGGCGGCTTCCGAGCCGCTGTTGGATCTTTGGTTTAGCTATGCAACGTTAAAGCTACCTGTTGGGAGGCACGCGGAGCGGCTTGAGCGATGTGCCAAATGCTTTTCAGATGTTCTGAAGTCATCCGAGAAAGACCACTATGTACCGCAGATGAAAGTTGTACTTAGACGCTTCAGGCTCAATAGGCAGTTGCTAAGAGAGATGCACCTTGACGTCTACGAGGAGTACAAATTGAGATACGAAGAGCAAGGTCCGTACAGTCAAAGAGTTCACTTGAACAGGGCAATGGATCTTGCGCTACAGATGGTTGAAGGAGATGTAGACCAAGTGGGATCCCACCGCAAACTTCAGCAGGCAGCCAAGCAAATCGGCCAGCGATGCAATGTGTCGCTGGATGTGGGATTCTCGGTGATGCTCGGAGCACGAAACGTGCTGAAGGCGCTAAGTGAGAACCGCTTGCGAAAACAGCGGTCTGGTGGCCGGCGACCACATAGCGTCGCCTAGCCCTCGCGGCCTCTGTCAACTTTCATTCGTCTCGTGAGCCAGTCCCAACTCAGTGCGAATACGCTTCAAGACCAGGTCGCGCAACGGTCCACTGAGCGAACCATCAATGGCTGCGGCATAGATGTCATCATCACGATCTCCGATGGGCAGGCCCTCCAAGCGCAGAGAAGCCTGAGCTTCAATGAGTGCTTGGCGAAGCTGAGTTCTATTGGCCATTTCTGCCCCCGGAGGTTTAGCTGATTCTAGCGAAAGTTCATATGACGAGGGTTTGCCATGAGGGCTCTAATCCTTCGGATCCGACGCAATTTTGACCTAACACCGTTACTTTCGGCGACTCTGGTAGGCTGTACCGCTCGACGCCGGCGTCTCTTGGAACCTGGTGAAGTGACCGAGTTGCCTAGGATCGCAGCGGCCCGAAGCTATCCCGGCCGCATTGGCCCTGATCCAAGTCCGCTTCTGGCCGCGGATTCATATGATCGAAGCAACACACGGATAGCTGCACAGGCAGCGGGAGTGTTGCAGATGAAGCGCAGGAAGAGGATCTACTACACCGACACCCAGAAGGCACTGATGTGGGATCGCTGGCAGCAGGGCGAGTCGCTGCACCAGATCGCATCCTTGTTCGATCGGCACCATAGTTCGGTGCGGAACATCCTGGCCGAGCATGGCGGGATTCGTCCGCCGGTGCGGCGACGATCTCCGAGGGTGCTGAGCTTGGCCGAGCGTGAGGAGATCTCCCGTGGGCTGGCGGCGGGGCGCTCGATCCGTGCGATCGCCGCATCGCTCGGGCGGGCGCCTTCCACGGTGAGCCGAGAAGTCGGCCGCAATGAGGGCCCTGAGGGCTACCGCGCCAGCCAAGCCGACCATGCCGCCTGGGACCGAGCGCGGCGTCCCAAGCCCTGTAAGCTGGCGCTGCATCGAGCCTTGGCCGCTCGTGTGGCAGAGAAAATCCAGCGACAGTGGTCGCCTGAGCAGGTGGCCGGCTGGCTTAAACGCACCTATCCCGATGATGCGAGCCGTCAGGTGTCCCACGAGACCATCTATCGCACGCTCTACATCCAGTCGCATGGCGCCTTGAAACAGGAACTGCTCGCGCATCTGAGGCGCACGCGGGCGATGCGTCGTTCACGACACCACACCCAGAAGACAGAGAACCACGGCCGGATCACCGACACCGTCTCGATCAGCGAACGGCCAGCCAGCGCCGAAGATCGGGCTGTGCCGGGACACTGGGAAGGCGACCTGCTGTTCGGTGACCGGAACAGTCAGATCGCCACGCTGGTGGAGCGGCAGACCCGCTATCTGATGTTGGTGAAGGTGGCAGGCAAGGACACCGAGACCGTGGTCAATGCACTGATCAAGAACGCGCGCCGCCTGCCGAAGCAGCTGTACCGGTCGCTGACCTGGGATCGGGGCAAGGAGATGGCAGGACACCGCCGCTTCACCTTGGCCACCGACATCCAGGTCTACTTCTGCGATCCGCATCATCCCTGGCAGCGCGGCACCAACGAGAACACCAACGGCCTACTACGGCAGTACTTCCCGAAGGGGATCAATCTGGCCGATGTCACGCAGGCGAAGCTGGATGCCGTGGCGCGCCAGCTCAACGAACGGCCACGTAAGACGCTGGGGTACGAAACACCGGCAGAGCGATATCGACAAACTGTTGCGTCGATCGGTTGAATCCAAGGCCAGAAGCGGATACTGCAATCATTGCTGCCTGAGCGCACTCTCCAAAGGCAAGGGGAGCGCCTGCTGTTCGCCCGCTGTCACATCAACTGCGACTAGCTCCAATCTTTGATCGCCTACCTGGCAGGGCATTCCGCGCACCAGCATCCTGTTCGATCTGATGACTAGTGATTCTCAGGACCGGCTGCGGTACCGGTGTACGCCTGCCCCATTGTCACTACTTGATCAGAAAGTCATTCAGTGATTTTCCGCTTGCTACCAGCTCGGCTATCCATCGCGGTTGCCGCCCTCGACCGGACCACGTCTGGCCGCGCACTGCAGGATTACGGTACTTGGGAGCGATCTTGGGCACTGTCGATTTAGCAGACCTCCGATCGCCTCGCTTCTTGGCGGCTTCGGAGGGCGCGATCACTGAAGCGCCGTAGAGCTCTTCTATCGTGTAGCCATGATCTTTGACGTACTTATTGATCTTGGCGCGCATCGCTGTGGCCTTAGGGCGTGACAGCACTTTAGACTGCTGCTTCTCCGCCTGAGCAATCAGTGAGCGAAGTTCCTTGGCCGAAAGGCCGCTGATATCAATAGTCATGAATTCTTCCCCCGGTGTCGAGGCCCTAGCCTATTCTCAAATGACATTGCGTGTCACTCCATATCCACTATGAGTCGCTCAATCACAGGATCGACTACTAAAGTGGATCGTGTTAGCTACTCTCTCGCTGCACGTGACTTTCGCGTGGTATATGGACCTGAGGACTAAAGACGGGCCGTGAGTGATTGCTGTGGCGTCGCCAGGAGTTCTTTGAGATCGCCTGTTTGAGGCAATGGATGAATCGACGTTAGACTCAAGCGCTTTCCGTAGCAGATCAGGGAGGCAACGCGCACAACCGTGAGATCAATTCCCTTCATTGTCGCTGCCGCGTTGGTGGGAACTTCGCTGGCCGCAGATGCTTCTGAGGATAACCTCCATAGAGATCCTTACTTTGATCCAGGAGGCGCCGTCAGGTTCAACTATGGCTGGCTCGACTACGGGCCGACCAGCCGCCTGCAGCTTGAACTGATGCGTGCAGATCTTGATGCTGGAACCGGACCGTTTTCCTTCTCTGCCCAGTACCGCTGGTACGATGGTTTCGACGCCGTGCATCACGCCTACGCGGGCTGGCAGTTCTCCGATGCTACCCAGCTCAAGGCAGGTATCCAGCAAGTCCCGTTCGGGCTGCTCCCCACCGTTTCGCAGAGTTTCTGGTTCGGCTCCGGCTACTACCTGGGCATCGAGGATGATTACGATCCGGGCCTTGTGGTGATTCACCGCAGCGGCAGCACAACTTGGCATCTTGGCTGGTTCTCCGGAGACGAATACGGGTCCGGGGCTCGCTACGATCGCTACTCCTTTGATGTCGCGCAGACCGAGGCGTTGCCGTATCGCGAGCGGCAACGACTGCATGCACGCGTGGAGAGCGCGCGCGACTGGGGCGGCGGCGAACTGTTGCTGGGCGCATCAGCGTTTGCTGGCAAGGTGCAGAACACTCAGACACGGCGTCACTACGGTCATCAGGGCGCGGCCCTCCATGCACAGTGGCAGCGCGATGGTTGGACCGCGCAGCTGCAGTGGGCGCGGTACCGGTATGACGTGCCCGGAGATCGCATCGCAATGTCGGCGTTCCAATCCCCCTTCCAGGTTGCAGCGCAGGCGGATGTGCCAAGCGCCAACATCGCCTATTCGTTCGGCCAGAAGGGCTGGCTGGATGACATCACCTGCTATAACAACCTCAGCATGACCCGCCCGGTCGGGCACCGCGCGGGCCTTCGTGATTCGTGGCAGAACGTGACCGGTTGCAGCCTGCAGAAAGGCATCTTGCTCACCTATGTCGACTGGATCGCTGGCCGCAACATGTGGTTTGCTGGTGGTGATGGTATCGGCATCGACGAAGGAGGCCCTTCCAGCTGGCATTCGCGGCTGAACCTCAATATCGGCTTCTACTTCTGATCGGCCTCGCGCAAGCCGCAGGTTCTTCCACCCAATAACACGGAGGTATCCATGCAGAGCACGGCTCCGCAACATCCCCCCGTTCGCCAGCGGATCCTTCCGCAGGTGTTCATTCCCACGGCAGCCATCGTCATCGCGCTGCTCGCGCTTGCCACCTTCGCGCCCGAAATGGCCACGCGGTGGTTCACCGCGGCCAAGTCATGGGCTGCCAATGATGCAGGTTGGTTCACCATCCTTGCAGTAGCCGGCTTCCTGGTCTTCGTTGTCGGCGTCGCCATCAGCAGTTACGGCCGCATCAAGCTCGGCCCTGACCACAGTACGCCGGACTACAGCTACGGCTCCTGGTTCGCCATGTTGTTCGCTGCCGGCATGGGCATCGGTCTGATGTTCTTCGGCGTTGCCGAGCCCATCATGCACTACGCCACGCCGCCGGTTGGTTCGCCCGAGTCGGCCGCCGCTGCCCGCCAGGCGATGCGCATCACCTTCTTCCACTGGGGCATCCACGCATGGGCGATCTACGCTGTGGTGGCGCTGTCGCTGGCGTACTTTGCGTACCGACACAATCTCCCGCTGCGTGTCCGCTCCGCGCTGTATCCGCTCATCGGCGACCGTATCCACGGCCCGTTGGGACATGCCGTGGACACGTTTGCCGCGCTGGGTACCATCTTCGGCCTCGCCACCTCGCTGGGGCTGGGCGTCATGCAGATCAACGCCGGCCTGAACTACCTGTTCGGCCTGGAGGTCAGTACCCTCGCCCAGGTTGGCTTGATCACCGTCATCACACTGGTGGCCACCGGATCGGTCGTGGCTGGCCTGGACAGCGGCGTACGCAGGTTGTCCGAGCTCAACATGATCCTGGCGGCGGCGCTGCTGGCCTTCGTGCTGGTCTGTGGACCTACCGTTCACCTGATGCAGGCGCTGGTGCAGAACACCGGCATGTACGTTTCCCAGCTGTTCTCGATGACCTTCAACCTTTATGCCTACGAACCCACTGGTTGGCTGGGTGGCTGGACGCTGTTCTACTGGGGCTGGTGGATTGCCTGGTCGCCCTTCGTTGGCATGTTCATCGCGCGCATCTCACGTGGACGCACCGTCCGTGAGTTCGTGGTAGGGGTGTTGCTTGTGCCGCTTGGCTTCACATTCCTGTGGATGACCATCTACGGCAACACCGCGTTGCACATGGTGCGGGCAGAGGGCATACAGCAGTTGGTGCAGGCGGTCGCAACCGACAGCTCGATGGCGCTCTTCGAGTTCCTGGAGCACCTGCCGCTGACCATGCTGACCTCTTCGCTGGCGGTCATCCTGGTTGCGCTGTTCTTCGTAACCTCAGCGGACTCCGGTGCCCTGGTAATCGACATGCTCACCTCGAAGGGTGAGCAGGAATCGCCGGTCTGGCAGCGGATCTTCTGGGCGCTGCTGGTCGGCGGCCTGGCGATTGCATTGCTGGTGGCTGGCGGGCTGGAATCGTTGCAGGCTGCCACCATTGCCAGCGCGTTGCCATTTACGATCGTCATGATCCTGATGTGCTGGGGACTGCTGAAGGCCATGCATCTGGATGCCACCAAGCGCTCGATCCTGCGCGAGGCACGTATCCTACCGGGTACCAGCGAGGATTGGCGGGCGCGCCTGCGCCTGCTGGCGCACAACCCGTTGAAGATCGAGGTGACCGGCTTCATCGAGCAGCGCGTCATTCCTGCATTGGAAGAGGTTGCCGCTGAGCTTCGCAAGCAGGATCTGCCGGTCCAGGTCTCCAAGGGAGAGGATGGTCGTGCGTGGCTACAGGTTGGCCATGGCGAGGAGATGGACTTCTTCTACTCCGTACGGCCCCAGCCCTATGAGCCGCCGACGTTCGCCCTGCAGGATCCCCGTCGGCCGGTCAGCGAGGGCACCCGTCATTACCGTGCGGAGGTCTATCTGCGGGAGGGCGGGCAGGACTACGACGTCATGGGGTGGACCAAGGTTCAGCTCATCCACGATGTGCTCGATCAGTACGAGCGCCACCGTCAGTTCCTGGACAAGGTGCGCTCGTAGAATCCGTACACAGATGCCGCCCGGAGGGGCGGCATCTGCCTTGGGCCGGGCATGACCCTGCCTTTGACGTGGCCTCGGCACCCGACCGTGCTATTGATGGTCGAACTGCCCAGGAAGTAGCCCGTGCTCACCAGATTGAGGCTTGCAGCCAGCAAAGTTACAAAGCGGATGTGGTTCCGCTCCACCCTGTATGGCGCCCTGGGCATCATCACAGCGTTGGCCGGCGCGTTCCTGAAGTTCCTAATTCCCTCCGGCCTTGCTGCACGGATCGGCGCCGATTCCGTCGGTAACATTCTTGGCATACTTGCCGCGTCGATGCTGACGGTCACCACCTTCTCGCTGTCCACCATGGTTTCGGCATACGGCTCCGCGTCCAGCAGCGCCACCCCGCGCGCGGCCCGCCTGCTGATCGAAGACACCCGGGCCCAAGGTGCGCTGGCCACCTTCATTGGTGCCTTCCTGTTCTCGATCGTGGGCCTCATCGCGCTCAGCACCGGCATCTACGGGGACAGCGGCCGGCTTGTGCTGTTCGGGGCAACCATCGCGGTCATCATTGTCATCACAGTGACGTTGCTCAGGGCTATCGAGCAGTTCTCACGCTTTGGCCGCGTTGGCGAAACCATCGATCTGGTGGAGCGGGCGACCAAAGCGGCAATGAAGCGCCGCGCCGAGGAGCCTCGGCTCGGCGGAGCCAGTGCTGTCCCGGTAGGGGAGGGGGCGGTACTGCTGGTTGGCGATCAGGTTGCCTACGTTGAACATGTGGACGTCGCCCGGATCGACGGCATTGCACAGGAACATGATCTGCGCGTTCATCTGCTCTGCCAGCCGGGTACGTTCGCAACTCCGGCCCGTCCCTTGATAGCCATCGAGGGAAATCCACTTCCGGAAGTGCAGAGTGAAGTGATCTCAGCCATTTCCTTCAGTGACGCGCGCTCCATCGAGAATGACCCACGGTTCGGGCTGGTAGTGCTTGCGGAAATTGCCCAGCGAGCCATGTCACCTGCAGTGAACGACCCTGGCACCTGCATCGACGTCATCGGGACCTGTGTCAGGCTGCTCTGTGCATGGGCCAGCCACACTGGGGACGCTGCGACGTGTGATGTGCTTTATCCGCGTGTGCACGTGCAGTGCCTCGATGTCCGCGACATGTTCGAGGATGCATTCACACCAATCTCCAGGGATGCGGCCGGCTCGCTGGAGGTCAACATCCGGCTGCAGAAGGCCTTCGTAGCGTTGGCAGGGTCCTCGAATGAAGCGACTAGAGTCGCATCACAGGCGCATGCCCGCATTGCGTTGGAGCGCGGCCTATTGGCCATGGATTTCGAAGCTGATCGCAAGGCGCTTCGAGCCGTCGTATCTAATTTGACTCTGGAAGATGTGGACCAACGTTCGTAGTAATTTCCTAACAATGCCTTTGAAGCGCTGCGCTGGCTATCAGTGCTCGGCTGTGGTCTGGAACACATCCGGCCAGCCCACCTTCCACAGCATGTATGCGGCAGTAATGAAGATCAGTACTGCAAATACCGTGTTCAGAGCTCCACGATAGCTGGCAAGCTTCGTCGAAGTTGCTGCTCCTGCAGTACCACCAGCCATGCCGGCAACGACGAACACTGCCGCGAGCTTCCAGTTGATCAGACCTGCATGCGCGTAGTTCAGTGCGGTGGTCATGCCAAATGCGGCGACGGCGACGAGCGAGCTTCCGACTGCGGCGATCATCGGCATGCCCGTCGCGGCCACCAGTGCGGGCACGATAAGGAACCCTCCGCCAATGCCAAAGAAGCCGGATAGCCCGCCGGCGGTGGCGCCCAGCCCAATCAGTGCGGGCGCGTTGCGTCTGCCGAGCCGAGCGTCCGCGAATCCAGGCGTGTTGCGCCTGCGAAGCATGGCGATGCCGACAATGACCATGACCACAGCAAACAGCGCCAACAGCCTCTTGCCGTCGAAGGCCTTGCCCACGCTGGAACCCAGGTAGGCGCCCGCGACCCCCGCCAGGGCGAAGACCGAAGCACAGGGCCAACGAACATTCCCTCTACGGGCGTGTACCACCAGATTCGACACCGCATTGACCGCCACTGCCAGGGCGCTGGTGCCGATAGCCGCATGCGGATCTTCCACGCCGACCACGTAGAGCATCAGTGGTACCGCCAGGATGGATCCGCCCCCGCCAACCACGCCGAGCACGAAGCCGACCAGAACACCAGACAGGCCGCCCAGCACCCACTGCAGCAGAGATAGGGTTTCCATATGTCAGTCGCCGGACGCCGGACCTTGCTGCAGCCGTGTTGCGATGGAGGAAAGGTCATAGCCTGCGTCCGAGGCAACAGACAGGACGTGGGCAAACGCCGCTCTGTTGTGAACGACTTCCGACAGCGCCCAGAGCATCGCAGCACGGGTGCCGGTTCTGCAGTACGCGGCAACAGGGCGTGGCAGCGCGTCGATCAACCTGGCAAAGGTATGCACCTGATCATCGGTAATGACACCAGGCACGACGGGAAGATAGGCAAACTGCATGCCCGCCTGGTGGCAGGCAGCCTGCAGCGCATGGTGACTGGGCTGCTCCGGCTGTTCGTCGTCAGGCCGATTGCAGATCACGCTCGCAAAGCCCTGCTCCTTCAGAGTTTCAATATCCTCTGGCAGGAGCTGACCGGATACCTTGAGGTTGGCAGAGAGTGGTTTGAGGTTCATGGTTGTCCCATAGGTGCAGTGGGGTGATGAATGAGGCCATGCAGGATCACGCCTGCGATCATTGCCGTGGTGAAGATGATCGCGAAGGGCTGGCCGGTTCCCAGCAATGCGATGGCAGGGCCGGGACACACTCCGGCCAGTCCCCAACCCAAGCCGAATATTGCCGAACCAATGACCAGGCGCCGGTCGATGATGCGATGGGTGGGAATGTGCAGCGATTCGGCAAGCAGAGGTGTTCTACGGGCGCGTATCCGCAGGTAGGCTGCGCCGGAAGGAATCAGTGCGCCCAGCATGACCAGCGCCAGTGAGGGGTCCCAGGCGTCGCTCACATCAAGGAAAGCAAGCACGCGGGCTGGGTTGGCCATATCGGATACAACCAGGCCCAATCCGAAGAGTGCGCCGCACAGGAACGCGGCAAGACGGATCATGCCGGGCCCCCGGTCGCAATCTGTACCAGGGTCGCCGTGGCCATGCCTACGAGCATGAACACGCAGGTCGCCACCACTGACCGCGGCGACGCCCGGCCCAGGCCGCAGACACCGTGCCCACTGGTACAGCCCGCCCCAAGGCGAGTTCCGTAACCCACCAGCAGTCCCGCAATCACCAGCACCACAGTTCCGTTTGCGGAGAGCGCCGGCAGGGGTATGGGTCTGGCCGCCAATGCCAAGCCTGACGCCAGGGCAAGTCCTGCCAGAAACAGGACAGCACTGCTGCGCCCGCCGTCACCTGTCATGCCCAGTGCCCTGGCAAGCAGACCCGAGATGCCAGCAACGCGCCCGAGAAGGAGTAGATAGGCTCCGGCCGCTGTACCGATCATCGCACCCCCAGCGAGCGGCCAATACCAAGCCAGATGAGAGAGCGTCATAGCAGGTCCACCGGCAGCTTGAGGTAGCGCACGCCGTTGTCTTCGGGTTCGGGCATATGGCCTGCGCGCATGTTGACCTGCACTGATGGCAGGATCAGCCGTGGCATCGGAAGCGTGGCATCACGAGCCTCCCGCAGTTGCACAAACATGGCTTCGCTCACGCCCTCGTGCACATGCATGTTTGTCGCCCTTTCGGCACCGATGGTTGTTTCCCATGCGAAATGGTCCCGGCCGGTGGCTTTGTAGTCGTGGCACAGGAATACACGGGCGGCGTCGGGCAGGGACAGCAGGCGCTGGATCGAGCGATACAACTGGCGAGCCGAGCCACCTGGAAAGTCGCATCGGGCGGTGCCGTAGTCCGGCATGAACAGCGTGTCTCCAGGAAATACGGCGTCGCCGATCACGTACGCCAGACAAGCGGGAGTATGGCCTGGCACGTGCAGCGACATCGCCTGCAGATTACCGATGCGGAAGGAGGCACCGTCAGCGAACAGGTGATCGAACTGGCTGCCATCACGCTTGAACGCAGTACCGGCATTGAAGACCTTGCCGAAGGTTTCCTGGACGGTGGTGATGTGTTCGCCAATAGCCAGCGCGCCTCCCACCTGCTCCTGCAGCCATGGAGCCGCGGACAGGTGGTCGGCATGCGCGTGGGTTTCCAGCAACCACTGCACCTGCAGGCGCTCGGCACGCACGTAGTCCACCAACGCCGATGCGGAGGACGTGGACGTGCGGCCTGCGGCCATGTCGAAGTCCAGGACGCTGTCGATGATGGCGCACGCTGAAGAAGTTGGATCGCGTACGACATGGCTGGCAGTGAACGTAGCAGGGTCAAAGAACGTCTTCACGGAAGGTGAGGGAAGCAGGCCGGCACGCGCATCACTGACCAGGCGCACAGCCTGCTCCAGGGGGGCGTCTACCGCTACGGATGGGATCATGGCTGGCTCCAGGAGGCTTCGTGGCCTGAGAATTACATAGTTACGTAATCTGTGCAACTATGGAAACATGCTAGATTGAATCGGTTACCCATGGTGTTCGCATCACATCAGCCGCCCAAGTTGCCATTGCCTGTGACCAGCCCCCCATTCAGCCCGTCTGACCTAGCCACGATGAAGGAGCGCGTGCCCGAAGTGGCCGAGTTGCTGCGCTTCATGGCCACCCCCTCGCGCCTGTTGCTGCTATGCCAGCTCGCGCAAGGTGAAATGACGGTGGGCGGACTTGAGGACGCAACTGGCATTCGACAGCCGGCGCTCTCCCAGCAACTGGCCGAACTCCGCCAACGAAAGCTTGTAGCGACCCGGCGGGAATCGCGGTCGATCATCTACCGCATGGCAGACCCGCGCGTTGCAGCACTGCTGGGCGCGATGCATGGGATCTTCTGTGCGGACGATGCATCAACTTGAAGTGGCCTAAGGCGTCCTAGAAGGGACGGGCTAGACTCACTGACCTAGGGGAATTTAGGCCATTGGCGTAGTCTGCCCCAAAACCAATTGACCGCAGCAGGCTCGAGGTCTGCTGCGGCCTAGGGATGTTTATCAGGGATGGGGTGGATGTCTGCGTATGGCCGATAGCGGGACATAGGACCCGCGGCGAATGTCCACCTCTTCTTTGGCGATTCGGTCAGAGCTCAATTCAGTCTGATCAACTGCCTACCAGCTTGTCGTCCTCGCCTGCGAAATGATCTTGGGATCTGGGAAGCTACCCTTGAGAATGCACCGAGGCGACCGCGATGCCGGATTTCCCCTCAGGCGCTATGCCGGTTTACAATAGACCGTCAAATACCTAACGGATCGGCTAGCGATGACTCCACCCTGACGCTTGATTGAAGAAGCGATCCAGACACTTAGGTCTGGAAGGGTGCCTGTTTCTTTCGTTTGGCGCGCACGGCTGTGCGCGGAGATCATTTCCTATGTCTGCAATTTATCCCCTGCGCCAGCAATGGCTCGGTAACATCCGTGGTGACCTGCTGTCGGGCATCGTCGTTGCGCTAGCCCTGATTCCTGAGGCAATCGCGTTTTCCATCATCGCCGGCGTCGACCCAAAGGTAGGTTTGTATGCCTCGTTCTGCATCGCCGTCATCACCGCCATCGCCGGTGGCCGCCCTGGCATGATCTCGGCTGCGACCGGCGCCATGGCGTTGGTGATGGTTACGCTGGTGCGCGAGCACGGCATCCAGTATCTGTTTGCCGCCACCATCCTGGCCGGCGTGCTGCAGATGCTGGCCGGCGCCCTGCGGTTGGGCTCGCTGATGCGCTTTGTGTCGCGCTCGGTGGTGACCGGATTTGTGAATGCACTGGCGATTCTCATTTTCATGGCGCAGCTTCCCGAGCTCATCGGCATGCCGTGGATGGTGTATGCGATCTGTGCTGTGGGTCTGGCAATCATCTACCTGCTGCCGCTGCTGACCAAAGCCGTTCCTTCGGCATTGGTGGCGATCGTGGTTCTTACGGCCGCTTCCATGTATTTCGGCTTCCAGGTACGCACCGTAGGCGACATGGGGGCGCTGCCTGACAGCCTGCCGTCGTTCCTGATTCCGGACGTGCCATTCACCTGGGAGACACTCCAGATCCTGCTGCCGGTTTCGGCGACTTTGGCGGTCGTTGGCCTGTTGGAATCGCTGATGACCGCGCAGATCGTCGAAGACATGACCGATACCCCGAGCCAGAAGAATCGCGAATGTGCGGGCCAAGGCTTGGCTAACACCGTAACGGGCTTCTTTGGGGGCATGGCAGGCTGTGCAATGATCGGCCAGTCGGTGATCAACATCACTTCCGGTGGCCGAGGCCGTCTCTCCTGCCTGGTGGCCGGCGTGGTTCTGCTCCTCCTCGTTGTTTATGGGTCAAACCTGGTGAGTCAGATTCCAATGGCCGCACTGGTCGCGGTGATGATCATGGTCAGCATCGGAACCTTCAGCTGGCGCTCGCTGCGCGAGCTGGCCGTTCATCCCAAGAGCTCTTCAATTGTGATGATTGGGACGGTCATCGTGACCGTGGCTACCCACGACCTTGCCAAGGGCGTGTTGACAGGCGTGGTCCTGTCGGCCGTGTTCTTCACCCGCAAGGTCGGAAAGATGCTGAGCATCGACGACACCCAGGTCGACATCGACTCGCGCGTCTACGTTGTGAGGGGGCAGGTGTTCTTTGCGTCTGCCGGACAGTTCGTGAGCAGCTTCAACTATCTGGATGTCCCCAAGAACGTCAAAATCGATCTGAAGGACGCCCACTTCTGGGACCTGACCGCCGTTGATGCGCTCGACAGGGTAGTGATGAAGCTGCGCGAGCACGGCGCGACCGTTGAAGTGTTCGGTCTCAACGATGCAAGTGAGACCTTGGTTGATCGCCTGGGAAAGCACCGTACGCCAGGCGCCGCGCTGTCGTCGGGTCATTGAATGAGCGAAGCGGGCACCGAAAGGTGCCCGCGTCCTTTCCGGCGGTCATCGAACTGACATATGGGAAGGTAATACTTCGATTGTTCTAGATAAATAGTTGCGATGGTATGCGTACCCTGAATGTTCTGTTCCTCTGCACAGGCAACTCGGCGCGCAGCATTCTTGCCGAGGCACTAGCCAACCATTTAGGGCGCGGACGTATCCGCGCTTACAGTGCCGGCAGTTATCCCAAGGGCGTAGTTCATCCAGTGGCCCTGCAGGTGCTCTCGGAGATTGGCTTCGACGTTGCCGGGCTGTCGAGCAAGCCGTGGGAGGCATTCGCAGGTCCGGAAGCACCACAGATGGATCTGATCGTGACCGTGTGCGATCGCGCAGCGGGTGAAGCGTGTCCAGTGTGGCCAGGTCACCCGGTTACGGCTCACTGGGGTATCCCCGACCCGGCTGCAGTACAGGGCAGCGCGGAGCAGGTCCACAAGGCGTTCCTGAGCACGCTTCACCAGCTCCAGCATCGTCTCGGCTTGCTCTTGGCGCTCAAGCCTGAAGCGCTGGACCGCATGACCCTGCAATCGCAGGTGCGGGCGCTGGGCAATGGCGCCGAGGCTCACGCGCCAGATGACAGCGGAGAAAAAGCCCCAACGTAGTCGCTGATTTGCCTTACTGCCTCGCGCGCGTATCGGGTCACCCCGATCAGCGTGGCCGACGCTGCGCCATTCCAGTCGCCATAGCCAAGCAGCCAGACCGATGGCGCTGCGACCGAACGGACCTGGGTGTCATCCACGTCGATCCGACCCAGGGCGTTGACCATGCCCATTCCTTCCAGGTGCGACAACGCCGGCCGGAAGCCGGTGCACCAGATCACGGCGTCCAAGTTGCGTTCGCTGCCATCTGCCCACTGTATGCCGGTGGCGGTGAAACGGACGGGTGGCGGCATGGAGACCAGTACACCGCGGCGCCGCGCATCCACCACCGGCGGCACCATGACGATGTCGCCAAAACCACCGTGCGGAACATCCGGTTCGCGGCCTTCCTGCTGGGCCCTCCACTTCTCGGTTGCGCGTGCGAACAGAACGCGCCCGTCCACATCGTCGGCCAGGAAGGCTGGCTTGCCCTGGGTGATCCAAGTGGTGTCGGCCACCTTTGATACCTCGGCCAGAATCTGTGCCCCTGAGTTGCCGCTGCCGATGATCGCCACGCGCATTCCGGCAATGGATCCAGGATGGCTGTAGTGGGCCGAGTGCAGCTGCGCGCCGCCGAATGCGTCCATACCTTCATAGTCGGGCGTGTAGGGATGCCGCCAGGTACCTGTGGCGCTTATCACTGCACGCGTATGCCACTGTCGGCCGTCATCTGCTTCCACCAGCAACCGGGTTCCCGAACGACTGACGCGTTCCACCTGCACGGGACGGATGACGGGCAGTGCATATTTGTGCTCGTAGCGCGTGAGGTAGTCCAGCACTTCCGCCTGCGAAGGGTACGGTTCCCGGGTGGCGGGCATCGGCCAACCGGGAATCGAGCTCCAGCCCGCCGGCGAGAACAGATGCAAGGATTTCCACGCATGCTGCCACGCCCCACCAGGTGACGCTTCAGCATCAAGAATCACATAGGACAGCCCGCTGCGACGCAGGAAGTAGCCAGCCGAAAGACCCGCCTGCCCACCTCCGATCACCACCACATCGACGCTGTCCATCTGGAATTCCTCACATCGCTGCACTCAGGCGGCGTTCCTGTGCTGCTGTTGATCGGAGATCTTAAGTGCATCCAGGTAGCGCTCGGCATCCAGTGCGGCCATGCAGCCGAAGCCGGCGGAGGTGATGGCCTGCCGATAGTGCTGGTCGGCCACGTCGCCTGCGGCGAACACGCCTTCCACCGAGGTCTGGGTGGCATTGCCGCCCAGGCCCGAGCGGATTTCCAGGTAGCCGTTGTTCATCGCCAGCTGGCCGTCGAACAGGGTGGTGTTCGGGTGATGACCGATTGCCACGAAGAAGCCGTGCGCGTCGATGTCGCGGGTGCTGCCGTCCAGGGTGGACTTCACGCGCACACCGGTCACGCCGGCATCGTTGCCCAGCACTTCCTCGACCTGGTGGTGCCAGACGGTTTCGATCTTGCCGGCCGCGACCTTGGCGAACAGCTTGTCCTGCATGATCTTTTCCGCTTTGAGGGTGTCGCGGCGGTGGACCAGGTAGACCTTGCGGGCGATGTTGGACAGGTACAGGGCCTCTTCCACCGCAGTGTTGCCACCGCCGACTACGACCACATCCTGGTCACGGTAGAAGAACCCGTCGCAGGTGGCGCAGGCGGACACGCCGCGGCCCTTGAACGCCTCTTCGGTCGGGATGCCCAGGTACTTGGCGGTGGCGCCGGTAGCGATGATCAGGGCGTCACAGGTGTATTCGTGACTGTCGCCGATCAGCCGGAACGGGCGCTGGGACAGGTCGGCCGTGTGGATGTGGTCGAAGATGACTTCGGTCTCGAAGCGCTCGGCGTGAGCCTGCATGCGCGCCATCAGGTCCGGGCCCATCAGGCCATGGGCGTCGCCCGGCCAGTTGTCCACCTCGGTGGTGGTCATCAGCTGGCCACCCTGCTGCAGGCCGGTGATGACGACCGGCTTCAGGTTGGCGCGGGCGGCGTAGACGGCGGCGGTCCAGCCGGCCGGGCCGGAACCAAGGATCAGCAATGGAATGTGTCGGGTGATGCTCATGGCTCAGCGGCTCCGTGCGTCGGCAGGAAAGTAGCGCTTGCCCAGCCGCAGGGCGACATGGACCAGCAGGATCAGTACCGGCACTTCCACCAGCGGGCCGATGACGGCGGCGAAGGCGACCGGCGAGGCCAGGCCGAAGGCCGCGATGGCTACCGCGATGGCCAGTTCGAAGTTGTTGCCTGCCGCGGTGAACGCGATCGCAGTGGTGCGTGGATAATCCTTGGCGATCAGCTTGCCCATGAAGAAGCTGATGACGAACTGGATGATGAAGTACAACGTCAGCGGGATCGCGATGCGCACCGCGTCCATGGGAATCCGCAGTACGTCACCGCCTTTCAGGCTGAACATCGCCACGATGGTGAACAGTAGTGCGGCGAGCGTTATCGGGCTGATGGCAGGCAGGAACTTCTCTTCATACCACTGCACGCTCTTGCGCGCCTTCAGCCATCGACTGGTGAGGAAACCGGCCAGGAACGGGATGCCCAGGTAGATCAGAACCGCCTCTGCGATGGTCCAGACGCTGACATCGATGACGCTGCCCTGCAGTCCGAACACCGGCGGCAACCACGAAAGAAAGAACCACGCGTAGACGCTGAACAGCGCAATCTGGAAGATCGAGTTGAATGCCACCAGGCCGGCCACGTACTGGCCGTCGCCGCGGGCGAGCTGGTTCCACACCAGCACCATGGCGATGCAGCGCGCCAGGCCGATCAGGATCAGGCCGGTCATGTACTCGGGGTAGTCGCGCAGGAACAGCACCGCCAGGCCGAACATCAGGAACGGGCCCACGATCCAGTTCTGCAGCAGCGAGAGCATCAGCACGCGCTTGTCGGCAAAGACGGTGGGCAGTTCCTCGTACTTCACCTTGGCCAGCGGCGGGTACATCATCAGGATCAGGCCAATGGCGATTGGGATGTTGGTCGACCCTACGGAAAGGCTGTTCAACGCGCTGGGCACGCCTTCGAGCATCGCGCCCAGGCCGACGCCGAGCGCCATGGCGGCGAAGATCCACAGCGTCAGGTACCGGTCCAGAAACGACAGGCGGGAGGTGTCAGTGGTCATGGGGGCTTCCGGGAGGATGGTCAGTTGATCTGCGCAATCGGTTCAAGCTGGGCCTGGAGGGCTTCACGGTCATCCCATGTCCCGTCAGGAATCTCCAGGAAAGCCTTCAGGCGGGCTTTGATGATCTGATGCGCCCTGTCGAACGCTTCAGCCTTCTGTGCATCCGAGCCTTCCACACCGGCCGGGTCGAACAGGCCCCAGTGCACGCGCACGAAATCGCCAAACACAACCGGGCACGCCTCGGCGGCCGCGCTGTCGCACACGGTGACGATAAGATCCATGGCAGCAGCATCCGCTTCAGCAAATTCGTCCCAGGACTTGCTGCGCAGGCCCTCCACCGGGAAGCCCTCGCGCTGCAATTGGGCAATGGCGAACGGATTGACCCGACCGGCTGGCTGGCTGCCTGCACTGAAGGACTGATAGCGGCCTTCGCCCCACTTTTTCAGGGTTGATTCGGCCAACACGCTGCGCGCGGAATTGCCGGTACAAAGGAACAGAACACGACGGGTCATTTTGGCGATCTCTGGGTAAGGGGTCAGCAGCCTGCGGGGCGTTCACAGGCCTGTTCGTCGGCACAGCAGTTTTCGGTGAGGTAGGCCACCAGCGCGTTCATCGCCACGAACTCGGCCCGGTAGCAGATGGTCCGGCCACGTTGCTCGGCGCTGATCAGTCCCGCAGCCAGCAGTTCCTTCAGGTGGAAGGAGAGCGTGGCGCCAGGCAAAGAGAGGGCTTGGGCAATGTCGCCGGCCAGCTTGCCGGCGCTGCCCGCCTGAACCAGAAGACGGAAGATCGACAGGCGGGTGGCATGACCCAGGGCTGCCAAGGCGTGGGTTGCGTTCTTATGTTCCATGATTCTAGAATAATGGAAGCGAAATGACAGGACAACCCCCGTGCAGCAGATCCCCAACGTGGTCCCGGGTGCCATGGACATTCCCACGGCCGCCAAGCTCAATGATCCGGCCGCGCAGCCACACCGGCCACGCATCCTGATCCTGTACGGGTCGCTGCGGCCGCAGTCGTTCAGTCGCAAGCTGGCGCTGGAGGCGCAGCGGCTGCTGGAGCAGCTTGGGGCGGAAGCCCGCCTGTTCGATCCACATGAGCTGCCGATGCTTGACTCGGTGCCAGCCAGCCACCCAAAGGTGCAGGAGCTGCGCCAGGCCTCGCTGTGGTCGGAAGGACATGTGTGGGTCAGCCCGGAACGCCACGGCACCCTTACGGCGGTATTCAAGAACCAGATCGACTGGCTGCCGCTCGAAGAGGGCAGCGTTCGCCCCACCCAGGGCCGTACGTTGGCCGTGATGCAGGTCTGCGGCGGTTCCCAGTCGTTCAACGTGGTCAACGCGCTGCGCGTGCTCGGCCGGTGGATGCGGATGGTGACAATTCCCAACCAGTCCTCGGTGGCCAAAGCCTGGCAGGAGTTCGATGACGACGGTCGAATGAAGCCTTCGGCGTACTACGATCGCGTGGTGGACGTGATGGAGGAACTGGTCAAGTTCACCCTGCTGGTGCGCGGGCGTAGTGACTACCTGGTGGACCGCTACAGCGAGCGCAAGGGGGCCGTCGAGGCAGCGGCGCTGGCCGCTGCCGCAGGCGTGGTGGAGACCGTTTTGAACCAGAAGGAAAGTGCGTGAACGCTGTCATCTATCACAACCCAAAGTGCGGCACCTCGCGCAATGCCCTAGCGCTGATCCGCTTTGCCGGGATCGAGCCGGAAGTGATCGACTACCTGGCCAACCCACCCACCCGTGCGCGCCTGGTCGATCTCATTGCGGCGGCGGGATTGAGCGTGCGCGATGCCATCCGGCAGAAGGGAACGCCGTATGACGAACTCGGGCTAGGCGACGCAGCACTGAGCGAGGAAGCGCTGCTTGATGCGATGCTGGCGCACCCGATACTCATCAATCGTCCTTTCGTACAGACCGATAGGGGTACTCGTCTGTGTCGGCCTTCGGAAGTGGTACTGGAGATCCTGCCGCCGCTGCCCGGACCGTTCCGAAAGGAAGATGGAGAGTTGGTGACCGGGCACCCGGGAAGCTCGACGCCGTGATCCCATTGCCAGGCTTGGCTTGCCACCGCTGAGAACCACAGGAGGTCATGCCCCATGTCGGCGCTGAATCCCACGACAAGCGACAGCGCATGGCGCGTCTTCCTGGTGTTCCTGCGACTGGGGCTGACGTCGTTTGGCGGTCCAATCGCCCACCTGAGCTACTTCCGTCTCGAGTTCGTCGAACGCCGCCGTTGGCTGACGGACTGTAGCTACTCCGATCTGGTGGCCCTGTGTCAGTTACTGCCAGGCCCGGCCAGCAGCCAGGTAGGCATGGCGCTGGGCTTGCGTCGCGCCGGCTGGCCTGGCCTGTTGGCCGCTTGGGCCGGCTTTACGCTGCCGTCGGCCGTGCTGATGATCCTCTTCGCTTCGGGCGTTGCCAAATACCAGGCCATCATTGAATCCGGCTGGCTGCATGGCCTGAAGATCGTGGCAGTTGCTGTGGTGGCCCAAGCAGTATGGGGAATGGCCAGATCCCTGTGCCCGGATCGTTTACGGGCAGCGATGGCGGTCTTTGCGGCTGTGTTGACCTTGTCCATGCCCTCGATCGCCGGCCAGATCGTGGTGATCATCGCCAGCGGACTGCTCGGTCGCTGGATACTGAATATCGAACCGGCGTCCGGCCAATCAGACTGCGGCTATTCCGTCTCGCGAAGAACCGGCGCGGTGGCACTAGTGCTACTGGTCCTGCCGCTTGTTCTGCTGCCCTTGTGGGCGGTGGCTAGCGGCTCCCCCTTGGCCGCGCTGATGGAGGGTGTGTACCGCGCTGGCGCCTTGGTCTTCGGCGGCGGCCATGTCGTGCTGCCGCTGCTGCAGACCGCGGTCGTCCAGAGCGGCACCGTGAGCACGGCGGATCTCCTGGCCGGCTACGGTGCGGCGCAGGCAATGCCGGGCCCTCTCTTCTCCTTTGCAGCGTATCTGGGGGCTATGGCCGAGGGGCCGCTGGGTGGCTGGGCAGGCGGCCTTGCGCTGTTGGTGGTCATTTTCCTGCCAGCCCTTCTTGTGCTCGTGGGGGTGCTGCCGTTCTGGGAGTCCCTGCGCCACCGCAAGGATCTCCAAGCTTCGATTGCAGGCGTCAATGCCGGGGTGGTCGGCATCCTGCTGGCGGCGTTGTATGACCCGGTGTGGACAAGCGCGATCCATGACCGGTGGGATGTCGCGATGGCACTGGCTGCGTTTGGGCTACTGGTCGTTGCGCGTGCTCCGCCGGTCCTGGTCGTGTTGCTGACTGCCGTAGCGGGTTGGGCGGTGACGGAATAGCGCCGCCAGGACGGTCAGGAGCGTTTCGGCAGCGCAACCTGGTCCGCTTGTGGCCGGAAGGGGGCATTTGCCCAAAGCTTAGGCTTGGGGAGCAGATGTCCAATGCTGGATCTACGGACTCTTACCGGTGGTAACGAAGGCCAGTTTCCGACCCAAAGGGGCATTTAAGCCAACATCTCGCCTAGCCGACGCATCCAACCACGAACTTCGCCATCGGGATCACGCTCTTCCAACATGGCTGCTGTCATGCAAGGGAACGCATGCTGAGCCAACTTTCTCTTGGCGTTGGAGTCTTTAAGCGGACTGCCTACGCCGGCGTGGGCGACAAAAGCCTCCCCGAAGACCTTTGGAACAGCTTTGCCCGCCATGGGGTGATCAGTGACTTCAATCTCAAATCCGAACGCGAGCGCAATTGCGTCCTTGTGCAAGTAGCTCTCAATCTCATGCTTGGTTGTGACGACAGCCCATGACCCGTCCCCACGGTCATTGACCTGCTGCGCGCTTAGGGCATATGCCGGGACATCGCCGTCGTAGATGTGCACCTCCTGCTTGCCTAGGCCCCGCAGGTAGTGGTGATTGACCCAGTGCTCCAGCGTTCCACCGCCCAGGACAACAAATGCCAGTCGCTCATCGGATGAAAGATTTGGCAGGTTGGAGTCGACCTCGTGGAGCGCTTTGGAAAGGGCTTTCAAGGCTAGTACATCGGTTGGACCTTCGACGCACACTAGTACCTGGACCCGGCTGTCAGGCGTTACGCCCAATGCTTCAGCCACCTTACCGAACACGTCGACCCCCGACTCAACCTGCGGCTTTTTCGTGTCGGAGTGGCGAGAGATGTAACGAATGCTCTGCTGGGGTAGCGCCGAGGCAAATCCGGGACTGTGAGTGGTCAATATGACCTGACAGCCGGGGTCTTCTGACAACACCTTGAAGGAGTCGATGAGAATCCGTTGGTTGCTGGGGTGCTGAGCAGTCTCTGGCTCCTCGATCGCGTAGATGATGCTGCGCTTGGTGCTGGTTTTGAGCCGTCGCTCCGCTTCGGCTTTGAAGAAGCTCACCAGCACAAGCCGCCTGACGCCGCTGCCTCGCTTATTCAACGGTATGCCATCGTCGGTGCTCAAGCCGAGCGAAAACAGTCCCTGCCACTTGGCGGCGGTGGGAGGGCTGAACTCTGGTGTAAGTTCGCTGGCAAGGTTGGGATCGATCGTGGTCAAAGCTCTGTGCGTGTTCTTCGCAATCTCTTCGGCCTTCTCGCGAACCTTTGTTTGGATTCGAGCAATGTCATCTTGGACCTCTGCAATGGCAGCAGCGACGGCTGCCTTCATCGGGCTTTGGACCTCGCTGTCCGAGTCCCGACTGCTCCGATCACTTTGGAAGAGAGCGAACATCGGCAAGTGAGGCTCAATCTGGTCCCAGATACGTTTGACGTCCTCCTTGGACTTGCCGACCGCGATCGCGACCTCTTGAAGCTTGAGGTCGCCAGCGGCCGCCCAAAGTGCGCGGCGCATGCCAGGGTTGCCCTTCAATGCAACCGCCAAGCCAAGATCTTTCACCCTCTTCTGGAGCTCCTTCTCCTTCAATTCCAGCAGGTTGTCGTAATTGGCCGCAGTGGGGTGAAACGCAAGCACCAGCACTTCCGCGGATGGCTTCTTGCTGGTGCAGTCGTAGGTTTTACGAATTTTCAGCCGGCCGTCCAAGGTCAAAAGATACTCATCAGCCAACGTGGTATCTGCCCCCGCGTCTAACGTCAGTGTTGGCGGAAGCTCCGAGAACTCACACGTGATCGAAACGGTCTTGTCTACGCTGTGAACATGAGCATCTCCCTGCTCCATGGCCACCACGTCTGCGTTGAAGAATATTTCCAGCGCTTCCAGAATCGCTGACTTGCCGATGTCGTTCCGGCCGACAAAAGTAGTCAAATCGTCCAGTTCGACCCGGATCTCATCCCCATAGCAACGAAAGTTGGTAATGCTGATTGCTTCCAAGCGCATATCTTCGCTCCCCCTGAGCGCCTTCCATGCAGCCAAGCCGGCCGCCACTGGATAGTGCCTCGAGGCTGCGGAAGCGGCAACCGAGGCAATCTGAGGGCCAGAGCAAGGGCGCTAGCCTTCGGCACCTAAGATGGCCCGCTACTCGTAACGCTTCATTCTCACGAATGCGTTCCTGGCTGGCCAAACAGGCGTACGCTCTCATCTGGTTCCGCAGTTCCCTGAACTGTCGAATCTGGGAACCTGCCCTGAAACTACAGTTCGGCATAGTTCGTACTCACGCGATTCGCCATAGTTGGTGCCTACAGCACTGACTTTGCCAAAGCGTCCATTTTCTGGCGGAACGTGCTCTGACCCCGAACCCCGCATTTTGCACTACATTGGTGCAATGTCCGACCCCGCACCCCCGCCGTCCCTCGATGCCCTGGGCACGCCGCTGGCCTGGGCCGGGGCCGATGGCCGCATCATCGGCTGCAATCCGGCCTTCGGCCGCTGGCTGGGTGTCAGCGGGCGCCGCCTGCTGGGCCAGCCGCTGGCTGCACTGGAAGTGCAGGGCGAAGCGCTGGCCCACTTCCTGGCACGCGATGAGCGCGACAGCCTGCGCCTGAACCGGTTGGCGCTGGCGGTGCCCGGCGAGGCGCCGCGCTTCGCCGAGGGCTGGATGAGCCGCCGCGACGATGGCGGCTGGTTGCTGGAGGCACATCCGGTCGACGAATTCCCTGGGCTGGACCCGACGCAGGCCCTGCCCAGCGCGCTCAGCGCGGCGCTGAAGGGCCTGGCCCACGAGCTGCGCAACCCGCTGGCCGGGTTGAAGGGTGCGGCCCAGCTGCTGGCCCGCCGCGCGGCCCAGCGCGAGGCCAGCGAGCGCGAACTGATCGAACTGATCGGCTCGGAGATCGAGCGCCTCAACGGCCTGCTCGACCAGCTGCTGTCGCCGGCCCCGGCCGCACCGCACGCCGAACTGAACATCCATGCCGCGCTGGAACGCGTGCTGCGCCTGGCTGAGAACGAGGCCGGCTGGGCAGTGCGCCTGCAGCGCGACTACGACCCCAGCATTCCCGAATTCCGTGGCGACGCCGACCGTCTTACCCAGGCGGTGTGGAACCTGGTGCGAAACGCAATCCAGGCCGGTGCCGGCAGCATCACCCTGCGCACCCGCGTGGAGCATGGCGCGCGCATCGCCGAGCAGCTGCACACGCTGGCGTTGCGCCTGGAAATTGCCGACGACGGCCGTGGTGTACCCGAGGAACTGGCCGAGCACCTGTTCCTGCCGCTGGTCAGTGGCCGCGCCGAAGGCACTGGCCTGGGCCTGGCGCTGGCCCAGCAGGTGGCGCGCGAGCACCGCGGCACGCTGACCTACCGCTCGCGCCCGGGCCATACCGTGTTCACCCTGCTGCTGCCGATTGTCAGTGGCGCCGCCCCGGCCGAGGAGGCCCCGCGCGATGTCTGAGTCTTCTTCGTCCCCGCAGCGCATCTGGGTGGTCGATGACGATCGTGCCGTGCGCTTCGTGCTGTGCACCGCGCTGCGCGAGGCGGGCTACCAGGTCGTCGATTTCGACAGCGCTGCGGCAGCCCTGCAGGCCCTGGGCGAAGGCGCGCCGCCGGCGCTGCTGTTCACCGATGTGCGCATGCCTGGCGACGATGGCCTGGTGCTGCTGGACAAGCTCAAGGCCGCGTTGCCGCAGCTGCCGGTGGTCGTGATGTCGGCCTATACCGATGTGGCCAGCACGGCCGGTGCGTTCCGCGGCGGCGCGCATGAATTCCTGTCCAAGCCGTTCGACCTGGACGATGCCGTGGCGCTGGCGCAGCGCGTGCTGCCGGCGGTGGCGCCGGCACTGGCAGCGCCCACGCCTGCGCCGGAAGCGCATGGCGACCAACCGCCGCAACTGGTGGGTGAGACGCCACCGATGCGCGCGCTGTTCCGCGCCATCGGTCGCCTGGCGCAGGCGCCGCTGGCGGTGCTGATCACCGGCGAGACCGGCACCGGCAAGGAGCTGGTGGCCAATGCACTGCATCGCGAATCGCCGCGTGCGCATGGGCCGTTCGTCGCGCTCAATACCGCTGCAATCCCGTCCGAGCTGCTGGAAAGCGAGTTGTTCGGCCACGAGGCCGGTGCCTTCACCGGTGCGCAGCGCCGCCATATCGGCCGCTTCGAGCAGGCCAACGGTGGCACGCTGTTCCTTGACGAGATCGGCGACATGCCGCTGCCGTTGCAGACCCGGTTGCTGCGCGTGCTGGCGCAGGGCGAGTTCTTCCGCGTCGGTGGCCGCGAACTGATCCGCGTCGATGTGCGCGTGGTGGCCGCCACCCACCAGGACCTGGAAGGGCTGGTCGCGCAGGGGAAGTTCCGCGCGGACCTGCTGCACCGCCTCGACGTGGTGCGCCTGCAGTTGCCGCCGCTGCGCGAGCGCCGTGAAGATATCGCGCAACTGGCCAGCACCTTCCTGGCTGCCGCCGCACGCAGGCTGGACACGCCACCGAAGCGCCTGACCGCCGCAGCGCTGCAGGCGCTGCGCGAACACGACTGGCCCGGCAACGTGCGCGAACTGGAAAACGTGTGCTGGCGGATGGCCGCGCTGGCCGCCGCTGACACCATCGGCGTTGCCGACGTCGATACCGCGCTGAACCGTACGCGGGGCCGTCGCGGCAGCATCAGCGGTGCCGATCCAGGCCAGTGGGAAGTGCTGCTGGCCGAATGGGCGCGCCGCCAGCTGGCCGAAGGTGTGGAAGGGCTGCATGCGCAGGTGCGCGAGCGGGTCGACCATGCGCTGCTGGAAGCGGCGCTTCAGATTACCCATGGCCGCCGCGCCGAGGCCGCTGCCCGCCTGGGCCTGGGCCGCAATACGCTTACCCGCAAGCTGGGCGCCGGGCGCCGCCGCGGGGGCCATTGAACGGTCCCTGCACGCGGTCCTCGCGCCTGCTTGCCGAACTGTTGATCGTTCATGGACGATGCAACGCTTAGTGTCACCTGCAAGGAGTCTTCGATGCGTCTGTCCTTTGCCATCCTGCCGTTGTCCGCCGCCGTGCTGCTGTCTGCCTGTGGCAGTACGCCGAAGAAAGCCGAGCCCACCCCGCCGCCGCCGACCGTGGTCAGCGCTGCGAAGCAGGGCGAGGCCAATCTCGCGCCGGCCTCGGCCAGCATTGTCAGTGGCCGCATCGCACTGATGGTGGAGCCCGGCGGCATGCACATCACCGGCCTGGTCGGTGGCCTGCAGCCGATGCAGCAGGCCGGCTTCCACATCCATGAGCGCGGCGACTGCAGTGCGGTGGATGCCAGCAGTGCCGGCAATCATTTCAATCCCGGTGGCGCTGCGCATGGCCGCGCCGGCACCGGCAAGCACCACCTGGGCGACATGGACAACCTGCGTGCCGACGCCCAGGGCCGCGCCAACGTCGATATCCACCTCAAGGGCGTTACCCTTGGCGGAGGCGCCGCCACCGATATCGCCGGACGTGCACTGGTCGTGCATGCCAACGCCGACGACTATCGCAGCCAGCCCGCCGGCAATGCCGGCGTCCGCATCGCCTGTGGCGTGATCCGGGTCGTCCGCTGATCACTGCAGGCATCATCGAGGGAGAGATTCCAATGCGTCTGATCCACACTTCGCTGTTTGCGGCCATCGCCGCGCTGGGCCTGGCGGCCTGTAATCAGCAGCCCGCCACGCCGCAGACTGAAACTCCGCCGGCCGCGCCGGCCGACGGCGCCACCACCGGACCGGCGGCAACTCCGGAACCGGCTGCGGCACCGGCGGCCGATGCTTCGGCAACGGCCGAGCTGGCACCGACCCAGGGCAACGAGACCAAGGGCAGCGTCACCTTCAAGGTGGTTGATGGCAAGGTGCACGTGACCGGCCAGGTTACGGGCCTGAAGCCGGGTAGCGAGCACGGTTTCCACATCCACGAGAAGGGCGACTGCAGCGCGCCGGACGGCATGAGTGCCGGCGGCCACTTCAACCCGGGCAAGCAGGACCACGGAAGCGTGGCGGCCGATCCGCACCACGGCGGCGACATGCCCAACATCAAGGCCGACGACAAGGGCATGGCCACCATCGACGGCCCGGTGTCGAGCAACGTCAACATCGGCAAGGGTGATGACTTCGACATCATCGGCCGCGGCCTGATCGTCCACGCCGATGCGGATGACTACAAGACCCAGCCGACCGGCAACGCCGGCGCGCGCCTGGCGTGTGCGGTGATCCAGAAGGCCCCGTAAGGACGCTTTTGCTGGAAACGGAAAACGCCGGCGCAAGCCGGCGTGTTTATTTGCATCGCTTCCTGTAGAGCCGAGCCCAATCGCGGCTGGTAGTCGGTGGACCTGAGGCCAGCCAGGGCGCGGCTCTGGCCCCCCCAACCCCTGCCTCGCTGGGGCTCGGCTCTACTGGAAGCGTTGCAAACAAAAACGCCGGCTTGCGCCGGCGTTTTCCGTTTCCAGCAAAAGCGTCCTTACGGGGCCTTCTGGATCACCGCACA
>NZ_JAZKVY010000315.1:0-403 GCF_036624925.1 Stenotrophomonas sp. A3_2 | reverse complement strand
CCGCCTTTCGGGCCGCCCGGATTCCGCTGGTGCTCTACAACCGGCAGATGGAAGATGCGCCGGTCGCCTCGGTCATGTGCGAATCGGGGGCGGGCGAAGCAATGCTGGTCGACGGCATGATCGCGTCGGGCGCGCGCCGCTTCGCCATCATCGCCGGGCCGACGGATTCGACGGTCGGGGAGGCGCGTGTCCGCGCCGCAGTCGACCGGCTGGCGCATGCCGGCATCACCCCGGTTCCGATCGACCGCGGCGATTTTTCCTATGAATCGGGCCATGCCGCGACGGTGCGCTTGCTGCATCAGGGTCCGGTCGACGCCATCATCGCTGCCAACGACGTGATGGCATTGGGCGCCATGGACGCGGCGCGGATCGATTTCGGGCTGGACGTGCCGGAACAGCTTTC
>NZ_JAZKVY010000314.1:0-354 GCF_036624925.1 Stenotrophomonas sp. A3_2 | reverse complement strand
ATC
Source organism: Stenotrophomonas sp. A3_2 (assembly GCF_036624925.1). Lineage (NCBI taxonomy): Bacteria > Pseudomonadati > Pseudomonadota > Gammaproteobacteria > Lysobacterales > Lysobacteraceae > Stenotrophomonas > Stenotrophomonas sp. A3_2. The sequence goes on along the minus strand of NZ_JAZKVY010000314.1, from coordinate 351 downwards.
ATGCGCGGGCGCAGCGAAGTGGGTTACTTCCTGCCGGCGCGCTGTTGGCGCCAGCGTGACGACGATCCGCTGGCGGCGGCCGCCGCCGGCCAGCTGTTGGACGCGGCCGGGTTCCTGGCCGGGGTTATCCAGCAGGTGGAGCAGTAATTCAACGCGATGCGCCAGCGAACCGTGCTGCTTTCACGGCGCTGAGCGGCCGCGGGCCATGGCCCGGCGCTACCCGTGGGCCCCGCGCCGCTCGGGTAGCCCCGGGCCTTGCCCGGCGAGCGTCGTCTGTAGATCCACGCCATGCATGGATGGGGTTACGCGGCGGCCCCGCGTTCACTGGTGATGCGCGCACCTTCGCGCATC
>NZ_JAZKVY010000313.1:0-321 GCF_036624925.1 Stenotrophomonas sp. A3_2 | reverse complement strand
TCAGCCGCGCGCGCAACGCCGCCCGCGCCGCGCGATCGAGCCCCAGCGCCTGCTCCAGATACGCCTCCGTGCCCCCATAGTTGCGGGAGATGGCGGCAAACGCGCTCTCCAGCAGAAGCGCGTTGGCGGAGAGCAGCGCCTCCTTCACCCCCTCCGGCAGCTCGAAATTGCGCGCGATCTCCCGGCGCCACAGGGCGTTGGTGGCGAGATAATCGGCCACCACGTGCTCCCAGGGCACCCCCAGCGCGGTCAGCAGAAGCGCCGCGCCGAAGCCGGTGCGGTCCTTGCCGGCCGAGCAATGGAACAGCAGCGGCAGGTTGG
>NZ_JAZKVY010000031.1:0-484 GCF_036624925.1 Stenotrophomonas sp. A3_2 | reverse complement strand
ACTACGATGGCCGGTTGAGCGGCAACTATGATGGCCGGTAGGATCGGTTGTCTGGGCTGATCGTAGGGAGGGGCGTAGCCCCGACCGGAGAGCGGACCAGACAACCGGTGGCGATCTTTTTCCCCTTCTTTCGGGGGGGCTGATCGGGGCTGTGGCGGGCGGTGGTATCGGAACACTCATCGAACAACGAGCGATGGGTTTGCGATGCCGGGCCACCACATTTCCGATCAGCAGGTATTTCTCTTCATGACCCATCGTCGCCAACACACCCAGGCCGTCGCGGCTGCCAAGGCCGGTATCAGCGAGCGCAGCGCACGCCGGATCGAGAACGATCCGCAGCTTCCGTCCCAGAAGAAGAAGGAGCGCCACTGGCGCACCCGCGCCGATCCGCTCGAGCCATTCTGGCCACGCGTCGAGGAGTTGCTCCAGATCGACGGTATCATTGCCGTCACGGTCTTCGAGACGCTCCAGGACGAGTTCGGCG
>NZ_JAZKVY010000312.1:0-390 GCF_036624925.1 Stenotrophomonas sp. A3_2 | reverse complement strand
GGCGGGCGATTTCCCGCGGGCGGAGGCAGCGCTGGACGCGGTGCTGGCGCGGGAGGCGCCGCCCGCCGGGGTGCTGGCGCCGGCCCAGCAGACGCTGCTGCTGGGCCTCGCCGCCGCGGCCGCGCGGGCCGGCGATGACTCGGCGCTGACGCGTCTGCGGGCGTGGGCGCCGCGGCTGCCGGAGGGGCCCGCTGCCGCCATGCTGCAGGCGCTGGCGGAGGCGCCGGTGCGGCGCATGGCCGATCTGCCTCGTTCCGCGTGGGAAGCGGTGAGCCTGCGTAACCTGCCCGCCGCGCTGGCCGCTTTCCCGTCGCAATAGGCCCCAAGGCGGTTGCCGGCCGATGCCGGACAAAAACTTCACGAAGAAAGTGAAAGTTTTTTCTTGCGCGG
>NZ_JAZKVY010000311.1:0-313 GCF_036624925.1 Stenotrophomonas sp. A3_2 | reverse complement strand
GTGGCGGCATCGTTCGCTGCGCGCACTGGACACCGACCTGCGCACACGTGGCTCCGCGCTGCATCTGCGCACCGGTCCGTCCGACGCGGCGTTGCAGGCGCTGTTACGCGACAGCGGCGCGCGCGCGGTGTTCTGGAACCGCAAATACGACCCGGCGACCCAGCCGCGCGACGCCGCGCTGAAGAAGCGACTGCGCGGGCAGGGATTGCGGGTGGAAAGCGCCAACGGCAGCCTGCTGTTCGAGCCCTGGGATCTGGCGACCGGGCAGGGCACGCCGTACCGGGTGTTCACGCCGTTTTGGCGCAATGCGCGG
>NZ_JAZKVY010000310.1:0-492 GCF_036624925.1 Stenotrophomonas sp. A3_2 | reverse complement strand
ATAAGGCCCAAGCATGCCCCGAAGGATGGCGGAGACGCCGAAGTCCCCTGCCCTATCCACCCCGCCGGACGAGGCCCGGACCGTGACAGTGTCCTTTCCCGTCTCGGAGCCGTTGCATATCGCCCTGAAAGTGCGCGCTGCGCAGGAGCGAACGACGGTCCGCGGCATGATGATGCAGGGTTTGAAAGCCATCGGCTTCGACGTTCCCGACGCCGATTTGGCCGACCGGCGGCCTGGCCGCTCCGGCCGGAAGGATGCTCGGACGTGAAAACCCTTGTCATCATGAACGAGAAAGGCGGTGTCGGGAAAACGACGCTCGCGATCCACGCTGCTTGGTTCTTCGGAGAGCGATACCGGACGCTGGTTCTCGACCTCGATCAGCAAGCGAACCTGACCTACACGCTGGAGGGGCATCTCTGCGGGACGGAGACGGTTCAGCTCTTCAAGGAGCAGACCCGCATCGCCCCAACCGGCCACGTCACCGTGGCGCGG
>NZ_JAZKVY010000309.1:0-316 GCF_036624925.1 Stenotrophomonas sp. A3_2 | reverse complement strand
CGAACGCCCGCCCGTACTCGGCGATGCCCGAACCCCGGTCGAACGACCCGCCGATCGCCGTCAGGCTTGCCCCCGGCGCGGAGAACCCGTCCTTCAGCCGCACGCTCACGGCGCCGCCCAGCGCATTCAGGCCGAATACCGGATTGCTCGCCTCCAGCGTCACCGTATCGATCGCGGCGGCCGGCACCAGATCCCAGTTCACCGTGTCGCCGAACGGATCGTTGAAGCGCGCACCGTTCACGTAAACCGCCAGCCCCTGCGCGCCACCCGCCGCGGGACTTGCCGTATAGCCGCGGAACACGATATCGGGCTGGAA
>NZ_JAZKVY010000308.1:0-411 GCF_036624925.1 Stenotrophomonas sp. A3_2 | reverse complement strand
GATTGGTGGTGCCGAGCAGACTCCAGCCGAGCCGCAGCACACGCCAGGACGCGCCCTTGGGCGCGGTCCAGTCGAGCGTGCCGTCGGCGCGCAGCCTGCCGGTGAGATCGACCACGCGCGCCGGATCGACGCCCGCGTCTGCGGCATCGCCATCGCCAAGCGCGTAGTAGTCGCGGGCAATGGCGAAGCCGGCCTTGGTCTCGAACCGGTCGATCACCGGTTCGGCCCAGAGCCGCGCCTGGCGGACCTGCAGCGGCGCGCCGGCGGCAGCGGCGATCAGTTGCGGGATGATGCCCGGATCGGCACCGGGGGCCGGATCGCCGGTGCCGGGTCCGGCAGGCGTGCGCGGGGCCAACACGATGCGGAACCGCTGCGCGGTTACCGGGGCGAAGCTGACCGTGGTCGGCGCGC
>NZ_JAZKVY010000307.1:0-307 GCF_036624925.1 Stenotrophomonas sp. A3_2 | reverse complement strand
AACAGCAACAGCAACAGCAACAGCAACAGCAGAAGCTGGTTTCCTGAGGGGAGGCGGGGTAGGTCGGGTTGGGGGCGCCGCGGCCAGTCCCCCCCCGGGGCCCGGCCCCGCCGCGGGCGGGGGGGGGGTCGGGCGCTGGCGTGCCAACACGTCCACGCGGCGACCGTGCTTACTTGGGTTCGGGCGCTTTGGTGGCGAAGCACTGGTTCGCAAGCGCCCGAACGCACAGCCGCCAGCGGCTGGGCGGGGCCCCGGAGGGGGACTTGCAGCGGCTCCCGCAACCGGACCTACCCCGCCTCCCCTCAGG
>NZ_JAZKVY010000306.1:0-374 GCF_036624925.1 Stenotrophomonas sp. A3_2 | reverse complement strand
GTCAGCCCGGCGACATCGGCGATATTCTCGCCCAGCGTCTGCTCGCCATTGATGTGGACACCGGCAAGCGGCTCATAAGCGCTATATTGCTTGACCAATGCCTGGCTCTGCGCGGTGAAATGCGCAAAATCGGCGGGCGTCCACCAGTTGCGCAGCCGGCCATCGGCATCGAATTCGGCGCCGGTATTGTCAAAGCTGTGGCTGATTTCATGCCCGATCACAGCGCCGATCGAGCCGTAATTGGCCGCCGCATCCGCCTTGGGATCGTAAAAGGGCGCTTCCAGAATCGCGGCGGGGAAGTTGAGCGCATTCTGCAGCGGCAGGTTGACCGCATTCACCGTCTGCGGCGTCATCCACCATTCGCCCTTATCAGG
>NZ_JAZKVY010000305.1:0-490 GCF_036624925.1 Stenotrophomonas sp. A3_2 | reverse complement strand
AAATGAGGTCGCCATTCGCCATCTCCATTCAACCCTCGATAAATGGGTGAAGGCGAGCACCGTGCGGGAGGCGCTGGCATGACCGACGCGAACATCGCGACCACCCTGCCCGCCGGGTTCAAGGATCTCGAGCCGCTGGTGGACCGTTGGGCGGGGCGAACCATCGAGGCGCGCACCAAGGCGCGCTGCGAAGCTTCGATGGAAGACATCATGCTCCTTTACAACGTCATGGTCGAGCGCGCGCCAGCGATACTCGATTATCTCAAACCTTTTCCGCTGGATGCGATCGAAGGCGAGAACGCGACGCTTTTCTGCCTGCTGCTATCGCTAGGACAAGCGTCGATGGCGGTGGAGGTTCACGGGCAGCCGCAAGCTCCCAACACGCCATTCCCGCATGGCATCCGCGTGCTGAGCGGCGTCGCGCCGTTCGGCTGAGGCACAAAGTTTTTCGGGAGGCAATCGGATGACATCCGGCAAGGTCATTATCAGC
>NZ_JAZKVY010000304.1:0-248 GCF_036624925.1 Stenotrophomonas sp. A3_2 | reverse complement strand
GGGCGGGGGGGGGGGGGGGGGGGGGGGGGGGGGGGGGGGGGGGCCGGGGCGCCCGGGGGGGGCGCCCCCCCCCCGCCCCCCCCGGGCCCCCCCCCCCCCCCCCGGCCCCGCCTTCGACAGATCTCCGGTGACGGATGGTCTATCCACGCTTTGCGTGGATCAAATCCATCGGAATCGAATATTTCGACAATTGATCGAAAAGGATCCACGCATGGCGTGGATCTACCGTGTCGACCAAGGTCGACACC
>NZ_JAZKVY010000303.1:0-318 GCF_036624925.1 Stenotrophomonas sp. A3_2 | reverse complement strand
CCACAGCGCCCGGAGCAGGTCGGCAAGCTGGGTTACGAAGTACCCAACGTGCGTTGAGAGAGCGCCGGGCGCAGATGTAGTGCCGGCCGCTGGCCGGCACCTCCGGCACACCTGGTGCTGCGCAAAGTTGGCGGCCCGCGGCCGGGCCGAACGGAGGGGGGGTACTTTGGGGGGTTGTGGGCGCCCTACCCCCCCACGGAGCCGGCCGATTATTGTGCCGGCCGGTGGCGGGCAACGTTGCGGTGCGCCTGGTGGGCCGGAGCTGCCGGCCCGGGGCCGGCTCTACATCTGCGCCCGGCGCTCTCTCAACGCACGTTG
>NZ_JAZKVY010000302.1:0-306 GCF_036624925.1 Stenotrophomonas sp. A3_2 | reverse complement strand
CGTGTCTCGACTGCGCTCGACACGAGCGGAAGCGAGGAAGGCCTTTCCAGCCAATAATTTTCGGGGTGCCTGCATCCGCCGCATCCCCCGCCCCGTAGCTTCCGCCGCACCCGATGAGAGGTGCCTTCAGGAGGCTAGCTTCAATGAAATCCCCCCTCGCTCCCGTCATGATCGCGCTGTCGCTCGCCGTTGGCGGCGCCGCGTTTGCATCCACCCACGCCATGAAGGATCCGATGGTCGGCGGTGCCGCGATGTACCCGACCAAGAACATCATCGAAAATGCGGTCAATTCAAAGGATCACACCA
>NZ_JAZKVY010000301.1:0-2361 GCF_036624925.1 Stenotrophomonas sp. A3_2 | reverse complement strand
CGGCGCTGCTGCGGCTGGAACAACGCCAGGCCCCGCTGTTCGCCTGAGAGGGCTGGCCCGGCTGCGCCCCGCCCCCCCCCAGGCAACGGCCAGGTCAAGCGCCAATACACCTCCCGTTTTGTAAGCGGTGGGGGGGGGGGGGTGGGGGGGGCCGGCCGGTTGGGGCCCTGGGGGGGCCCAAACGAGCCCCCATGGATGGGTTTACGGCGTGTCCTGCCCACCCATACCGCCCCACCCAACGCGTAGAAAATCGGAGCTGTATTGGCTCTTGACCTTGCCGTTGCCTCTGCGGGTGCCGGGCGCAGCCCGGCCAGCCCTCTCAGGCGAACAGCGGGGCCTGGCGTTGTTCCAGCCGCAGCAGCGCCGCCTTCGTTTCCAGGCCGCCGCCGAAACCGGTCAGTGCGCCGTTGCTGCCGATCACGCGGTGGCAGGGCAGGATGATCGGCAGCGGGTTGCGCCCGTTGGCTGCACCGACCGCACGGGTCGCGCTGGGTTGGCCCAGGTGCTGCGCCAGCTGCAGGTAGCTCCAGGTCTGGCCGAACGGAATCAACGCCAGCGCCTGCCACACACGCAGCTGGAACGGCGTGCCGCGTGGTGCCAGCACAAGGTCGAAGCTGCTGCGTTCGCCGTGCAGGAACTGCAGCAGTTGCTCGCGCGCTTCCGGCAGCGCATCCGGTGCGTAGTGCCAGTCATCGCGCCCGCGTGCCGGATGGCGGTTCTCGGGGAAAAGCACATGTGACAGGCCACGTTCGTCACCGGCGATGGTCAACACGCCGATCGGGCTGTCGAAACGGTCGAACAACAGGGTCATGTCGGTTCTCCAACGAACGTGCCGGACAGGTGCCAAAGGTGCAGCACCGCGTAGGCGCGCCACGGCCGCCACGGTTGCGAGCGCGCTTCGGTTGCACGTTCGCTCAGGCGCTGGCCCTGCGCGTGGCCGAGCACCTGCTGCAGTACAAGATCGCCGGCCGGGAACGCATCGGGCTGGCCGAGCCCGCGCAGGGCGATGTACTGCGCCGTCCACGGGCCGATGCCGGGCAGCGCGACGCAGCGCGCAACGAATTCCTCCAATGCCTGCCCGGGCGCGAAGTCGAGCTGGCCGCTGGCGCAGGCGGCCGCCAGCGCACGCACGGTGGCGGCGCGGCTGCGCGGCAGGCCGATCGATTCCAGGGGCGCCTCGGCCAGCACCTCGGGCGCCGGGAACTGGCGATCGAATTCCGATGGCATGTTCGGCAGGTGCGCGCCATAGGCGTCGACCAGGCGCCGCGCGAAGGTGGTGGCTGCGGCCACACTGACCTGCTGTCCGAGCACGGCGCGTACGCCCACCTCGAAGCCATCCCAGCCGCCGGGTACGCGCAGCCCGGGGCGTTCGGCGATACCGCGCGCCAGCAAGGGTTCTTCGCTCAGCGCGGCGTGCACCTGCTGCAGGTCCGCGTCCAGATCGAATACGCGGCGCACGCGGCGCACGATGTCCGGAATCAGACGCGGATCGACCGCGCCCAGCTGCAGGCGCAACTCCGGGCGCTTCGGGTCGGCGGTGACCCGCAGCAGGGTGGGGCGTTCGGGCGTGCCCAGCACACGCTGGTAGCTGTCTTCGCCGATCAGTTCGATGCCAGGCAGGCTGCGTTTGCGCAGGAAGGCCAGCATGCGCGGGAAGTCCAGCGGCGGGCGATACACCAGGCGCAGCACCAGGCCGCCGTCATCGGCGGCCAGCGGCTGGTGCTGGCGACGCAGCGCCGTCGGTGCCATGCCGCAACCCTGCAGGAAGGCGGTGTTGAAGCGGCGCAGGCTGTTATAGCCGGCGGCCAGCGCAACGCCGGTCACCGGCAGCGTGGTCTCGGTCAGCAGTTGCTTGGCCAGCAGCAGGCGATGGGTGGCGTGGATCTGCGCCGGCGTCGCGCCCAGGTGTTCAACGAACAGGCGCTGCAGCTGGCGCGCGCTCAGGCCGATCTTCTGCGCGAGGTCCGCGACGGGCTGCTCCTGAAGGAAGCCGCCATGGATCAGGGCGAGTGCGCGCTGCACGGTCTGCCCGGCCAATGCCTGCTGGGCCTGCGGTGCCAGTTCAGGACGGCAGCGCAGGCATGGGCGGTAGCCGGCAGCTGCGGCCGCAGCGGCGGTGGGGTAGTAGGTGATGTTGCGCGGCTTCGGTGGCGGTGCCGGGCACACCGGGCGGCAGTAGATGCCGGTACTGCGCACGGCGGTGAAGAACACGCCGTCGAAGCGCGCGTCGCGGGCCAGGCGGGCACGGTCGCAGGCGTCGGTGTCGAGGGCGAGGGCGGTATCCATGGCGCCAGTCTAGGCGTGTGCGGCTGGAGATACTCGCCACATTCGGACATGGATGCTGAAGAGGGTTGGGGCGGG
>NZ_JAZKVY010000300.1:0-316 GCF_036624925.1 Stenotrophomonas sp. A3_2 | reverse complement strand
CCGCGCGCACATGCGCCTCCGCCAGCTCGCGCGCCGAAAATTCGCGCGTCCGCAGCCCCGCCCGCGCCGTGGCGATCGAGAGATCGGTCAGGCTCATTCCACCACCTTTGGCACGGAGAAGAAGCTGCCCGCCCGGTCCGGCGCGTTCGCCAGCACCTTTTCCGGATAGGCGCCGTCGGTCACCGCGTCCTGGCGCAGGCGCAGCGCGATCTGCGCGCCGCCGGTGAGCGGCTCCACGCCCTCCACGTCCACCTCATTGAGCTGCTCGATCCAGCCGAGGATGCCGTTCAGCTCGCCGGCCAGGCGGGTGACTTCC
>NZ_JAZKVY010000299.1:0-316 GCF_036624925.1 Stenotrophomonas sp. A3_2 | reverse complement strand
GGGTGTTTGGTGGCCGGGCTGCGCCCTGCACCCGCCGACGCGACGTCAACATCAACGTCAAAATCGGGCTATCCGGGGGGTGGGGGGGGGGGGGGGGGGGGGGGGGGGGGGGGGGGGGGGGGGGGGGCGGGGGGGGGGGGGGGGCCCCCCTGGGGGGCCCCCCCCCCCCAACCGGGCCCTTATCCCGGGCGCCCCCCCCACCCGCCCCCCCCCCGCCACCCCACGGATAGCCCGATTTTGACGTTGATGTTGACGTCGCGTCGGCGGGTGCAGGGCGCAGCCCTACCACCAAACACCCCCAACCCTCACTTCACTG
>NZ_JAZKVY010000030.1:0-340 GCF_036624925.1 Stenotrophomonas sp. A3_2 | reverse complement strand
CAGGATGTGCGTGACTACGCCGAAGCCGGCATGAAGGAGAAGTCGGCGGAGTTCCGCGCGGCCGGTGCCGAGGTCTACCGCCAGGGGTGATGCGGAAGCGGGGGTGGGGGGCCCCCGCCCGGCCCACCCCGCCACACCCCCCGCCCCGCGCGACGCCCCCCCCCGTGAGGGGGGGCGGGCCCCCCGTTGGGGGGGCGGTGTTGGGGGGGGGGCGGGGGGGTGGGGGGTGGGGCGGCCGGGGGCCCGCCACCCCCGCTTCCGCATCACCCCTGGCGGTAGACCTCGGCACCGGCCGCGCGGAACTCCGCCGACTTCTCCTTCATGCCGGCTTCGGCGTAGT
>NZ_JAZKVY010000298.1:0-446 GCF_036624925.1 Stenotrophomonas sp. A3_2 | reverse complement strand
GGCGCCGGGACCGAGCCGGATGGCGCAATCGATCTGTTCGCGCGCCAGATCGACGAGGCGCGGCGTGGTGGAGAGCACGATGTCGAGGTCGGTGCTGGCCGTCAGCCCGGGCAGGCGGGGGATGAGCCAGCGGGCGGCGAGCGAGGGCTGCAGGGTGACGACGATGCCGCGCCGGCGCCCGGTGAAGCGCGCGAGCGCGGCGTCGATGGCGGCATAGGCCGGGCCAAGGGCGCCGGCGAGGGCGCGGCCATCCTCGGTGGGGACGAGCGTGCGGCCGCTGCGGGTGAGCACCGGGCGCCCCAGGGTCTGGCGGATGGCGCGCAGATGGTGGCTGAGCGCGGACGGGGTCAGACCCAGTTCACGCGCCGCCGCCTCGACGGTGCCAAGGCGGACCACCGCCTCGAAGCTGCGCAGCGCCACAAGGGAGACACCGAGGCCGGGGCGGG
>NZ_JAZKVY010000297.1:0-334 GCF_036624925.1 Stenotrophomonas sp. A3_2 | reverse complement strand
CTCCCAGACGAAGTCATGGGTTCGAGGATAGTCCGGCGCTGGCGCGCGGGCCGCCCTACCTTGGTAGGGGGTGGGTTTGTTCTGCAGGGCTTTGCAGCCCTGCACCCGTGGTAGTGCCGGCCGCGGGCCCGCCACAGCCTCAGCCACAGCAGCAGCGGGTTTGCTGGGGGCTGGCGGGGTGGGTGCCGTTGCGGGGGACGCCGTGAATCCCCAGTCCGGCCCAGCCGCTGGCGGCTGGGCGGTCGGGCGCGTGCGGAGCAAAGCTTCGCAACCGCACCGCCCCCACCCCAGGGGGCGCCGGCGCGCCGTGCTCGGGGGGGCGGTGCGGCGCACA
>NZ_JAZKVY010000296.1:0-2772 GCF_036624925.1 Stenotrophomonas sp. A3_2 | reverse complement strand
GGCCAACTGGTACCGCGACGGCGCCAGCAACGGCATGGCGTTTGATGATGAAGCACTGAAGGCCAGCGTGCCGCGCAACCGCTACGAGTTGAATGCCGGCGCGCGCGTGGACTTCCGTTCCGGGCTGAGTGCGTGGGGTGGGTTTGGTGTGATGCGCGGTGACCATGGGTACCGCGAAGCCACTGCAAACCTGAGCATGTCGTACAAGTGGTGATGTAGTTGAAAGAACGGCGCCGGAGAGATTCGGCGCCGTTCTGCTTTCTGTAGCCGAGCCATGCTCGGCTGATCTTCGGCCAGATCATGCACAAGCCACGTGCTGCGCACGGTGCACTGATTTGAATTGGGCGGAAAGCACGGTGGCCAGTACCAGCGCAAAGTTGCAGGGCACGGAAGCGGAAAGTGCATGGCGAGGCTTCGGGAAAAGTGCCGGATATGCTCGCCCCCCCCCCCGGAACCATCGAATTCGTTGCGTTCCACCGCAGGTGCGACGGTTGGGTGCAGCTGCCTGGAACGAGCCTGAACCGCTCCCAGCTGCAAGCCGGAGGTCAAGCGAGCTTTGCAACAAGTTGCATGGGATCGCCTGGGCGTGGCTGGAACACTGAGCTCCGTTCCAGACACGGACTGTCGCAAACAGCCCGGATCACCCCGCCTTCACACAACGTTGGCGTATGCGCCATCTACCTGAACAGGGTATCCAGGTCATCGCAGTGCGTAGTCCCATCCGCTTTCAATTCGAGGACTCACCATGCGCAATTCACCCGACCGTACTCCGTCGCTGCGACCGCTGGCGCGTGGCCTGCTGCTGGCCTTGGCCAGCGCACCGATGGCTGTCGCCTTTGGCGGCGACCTGGACAACCAACAGGCCGAGGTGACCAATCGCGATCCAGTTGAAGCCTGGACGCTGAAGAACGGATCGAAGCTGACATTGAGCGGACACACGTACCAGATCAGCGCGGTCGATTCCGATGTGGTGGTTTCAGGTGGCGTGGTCGAACGAGCGCCGGTGGCGGGCTCGCCGATTGCGGTGATTCTCAATGGCGCTTCCAGCTTGACAGTCAATCGCGGCGTTTTTCTGGGTGGGATCCAGGTCATGAAAGACTCCACCGCGACCCTCAGCAACAGCATAATCTACTCACAGATTGGCACAGGCCTGCTACCCACCGACGCCTACAGTATCGGCGTTGATCTGCTCAGTGTGTTCGGGGATGTCTCAGACAATACGCGTGCGACTATCGATCGCACAACCATCGTAGTTGTAGAAACGCCTGCTGGAAACGATCTGAACAACGGCCATGGCGTGCGGCTGATGCAGGGGCAAGCGGAGATCCGTAACAAATCCGAGATCTTTGCCGACAACGCTGGCATCCTGCTGGCAGCTTACCCCGGCGTGCTGCAACCCATCACGGTCCGCGTTGACGACTCGTTGGTGAAGTCAGCCCGCAATGCCGCCATCTGGGTGCGACCGACCGGCGATGAAGCCCACTACGACATCATCGTGGCCAATGGTGCTCAGTTGAGCGGTGGCGACGGCAACCTGCTGAATGTCCAGAACTTCGGCGCAAGCGGAACGAAGGCCGCTGTTACTTTCACCGTAGACGACGCGCGCCTGGCCGGCAATGTTCATTTCGATCCCTCCAGCGTCACTGGCACGCTCGATGTCTTCCTGCGCAACAAGGCCCAGATCGACGGTCGCTTCATCAACGTCACCTCGGCCAGCGTCGACAGCGACAGCACCTGGCTGATGACCGGCGACAGCAACGTCGGTCACCTGGCGCTGGGCAGCACCGGTACCGTTGCACTCGGCAATGGCAGCACGTTCAACACCCTCACCGTTGATACCTTCGACGGCGCTGGCGGCACCCTGCTGTTCAACACCCAACTGGGCGACGATGCCTCGGCCACCGACAAGCTGATCATCAAGGGCGGTGCCAACGGCCAGGCCAACGTGCGCGTGCTCAATGCCGGCGGCGCAGGCGCCAAGACCGACAAGGGCATCGAGCTGATCCGCGTCGGCGGTGCGTCCAACGCGCAGTTCGACCTGCAGGGCCGCGCGGTGGGCGGGCAGTACGAGTACTTTCTGTTCAAGGACGCGACCAACGGCGGTTGGTACCTGCGCTCGGAGGTTCCGGCAGGTCCGGATCCGTGCGACGCCGACCCCGCGCTGCCGGAATGCGTACCCGTGGACCCGATTGATCCGGTTGACCCGGTGGATCCCATTGACCCGATCGACCCCACCCCGGTGCTGCGCCCGGAAGCCGGTGCCTACCTCGCCAACCAGTTCGCCATGGACCAGCTGCTGCGCCATGGCATGCGTGACCGCCAGGGGGGCAGCACCGCAACGGATGGTGTGCGCGGTTGGGCGCGCGTGGATGCCACGCAGAGCAAGCTGTCGGTGGTGGAAGACCAGCTGGACCTGCGCGTGGACCGCTCGCGCCTGCAGCTGGGTGCGGACATCGGCGTGTTCGACAACGGCCAGGGCCGCGTGGGCGTGATGGGCACGCTGGCCAAGTCCGATGCCACCTCGCGTTCGCAGCTGACCGGCTACAGCGCACGCGGCAAGGTCAACGGCGGTGCGCTGGGCGTGTACGGCAACTGGAGCACCGATGCACTGTATGTGGATGCCAGCGTGCAGCGCGGCCAGTTCCGCAACCGCGTGCAGGGCGAAGGCCTGGCCGAAGAGCGCTACGACTCGGACATCTGGCAGTCGTCGCTGGAAGCTGGCTACCGCTTCGGCATCGGCCAGATCGGCAATACCGTGCTGAGCCTGCAGCC
>NZ_JAZKVY010000295.1:0-321 GCF_036624925.1 Stenotrophomonas sp. A3_2 | reverse complement strand
CCACCAGGCTGGCCGCGGCAAGCTGGATTTTTCCAGTGTGGTGCAGCTGATCACCAGCGAGAAGTGACCTGGTAGTGGCGGGCGCGGGCCGGCAACCACATGCCCCCCAGTGGGCCAACGAAGGGGGGATTGGCGGATGTTAGGTTTCGACCGGCGGCCGCCCATTTTTTTACCACCCACGGGTAGTGGCGGCCCCTGGCCCGCATCACCCCCTCAGGGCACGACCAGCCTCACGTCGATGGTGCCGCGGGTGGCAGTCGAGTACGGGCCCACGCTGTGCGCCTTCTGCACCAGCTCGTCGACCGGCTCGCGCGGCCCGCC
>NZ_JAZKVY010000294.1:0-28137 GCF_036624925.1 Stenotrophomonas sp. A3_2 | reverse complement strand
CCACCCCCTCCGGGGGGCCCCTCGCGCCCGGCCCCCCCCCCCCCCCCCCACGACCCGCCGGCAATGCAGCCGAGCGTGGCTCGGCTCTACAATACCGCGTCTCTTTCTGCCGGATGCCTCCCATGAAACTGCCTGCCGCCTGGCTGTGCTGCCTGTTGCTGACCTCGCCGGCCTGGGCTGCGGACACCGTGGTCAGCGGCAAGGTGTATCTGGAGCGTGACGGCAAGCCTGGCCGCGGTGCGACCGATCCGGGCCTGGCCGGGGTGCAGGTTTCCAACGGCGAGACCATCGTCAAGACTGCCGCTGACGGCAGCTACAGCCTGCCGGTGCGCGACGGCCAGACCGTATTCGTGATCAAGCCTGATGCGTATTCCTTCCCGAAAGCGGCCGACGGCCTGCCTTCGTTCTGGCGGCACTATCGCCCGAACGGTTCGCCGGCGTTGAAGTACGGCGGCATCGCCGCGACCAGCGACGTCACCCGCAACTGGGATTTCGCCCTGCAGTCGGATCGCCATGACAGTCGGCGCGGCTTCCAGATGCTGGTGTTCACCGACTCCCAGACCGCGAGCCTGAAGGACATCGGCTACTACCAGCAGTCGATCGTGGCGCCGCTGGTCGGCCAGACCAAGGCGCGCATGGGCACCACCCTGGGTGACATCGTCAACGATGACTTGACGCTCTACCCGGCGATCAACAAGGTCACCACCGGACTTGGCGTGCCGTGGTTCCATGTGCCGGGCAACCACGACCTCGATTTCGATGCGGCCAGCGACGAACACTCGCTGGACAGCTGGCGCAACATCTACGGTCCGGACACCTACGCGGTGGAAGAGGGCGGCGCCAGTTTCGTGTTCCTGGACGACGTGGTGTACGACCCCAAGGCCAGGCCGAAGTACATCGGCGGCCTGCGCGAAGACCAGTTCGCCTTCCTCGCCAGCTACCTGAAGGGCCTGCACAAAGACCGCCTGCTGGTGCTGGGCATGCACATCCCGCTGTTCGACGCGGCGCCGGGGCGCGAGACCTTCCGCCATGCCGACCGCCAGCGCCTGTTCGACCTGCTCAAGGACTTCCGCAACGTGCTCGTGCTCAGCGGCCACAGCCACACCCAGCAGCACGTCTACCACGGCAAGGCCGACGGCTGGAACGGCGACAAGCCGCTGCACGAGTACAACGTCGGCGCCAACTGCGGCGCGTTCTGGTCGGGGGTGAAGGATGCCGCCGGCGTGCCGGACAGCACCATGAGTGATGGCACGCCGAAGGGCTACGCATTGCTCGACGTGGCCGGCAACGGCAGCTATCGCCTGCAGTACCGCGTGGCCGGCAAGCCGGCCAGCGAGCAGATCGGCCTGCATGCGCCGAAAGTGCTGCGCCAGGGGGCTTACCCGGCGTGGGGCATCTATGCCAACGTCTACATGGGTGAGGATGCCAGCGTGGTTGAGTACCGCGTTGATGGCGGCGCTTGGCAGCCGATGAAGCAGGTCAGCCAGCCCGACCCGCGCCTGATGGTGGAGAACGTGGCCGACGATCTGGCTGACAGCCTGCGTGGCTACGACCGCTCGCCGGAGGCCACCGCGTCGCCGCACCTGTGGCGTGGCGCGCTGCCGACCGACCTGGCCGTGGGCAGCCACAAGGTCGAGGTACGCTCCACCCAGCCCGATGGCGCGGTGTTCACCGCCACCACCCGCTACAGCCTGCAGACGGCCCAGCCCTGACGCGCCGCAAGGCCTCTCCAGCGAAAGGACCCCGCATGGATATCCGCTTCATGGCCGGCACCACGCCGGTGACCCTGAGCCGCCACTGGTTCACCGGCGCGATGCTGCTGCAGAGCGCCACCGAGAAGGTCTGGGTGCAGCATCCGCTGCATCCGGGCACGCACTTCTCCTTCTCGCTGGTACAGTCGTGGCTGCGCCACATCGCCGGCCACGAAGTGCTGGTCGAGCGCACCCGGCCGCTGCTGTTTGCCGGCTTCCGCCCGCAGCGGCTGCGCGTGCTGGTGGATGGCGTGCAGGTGGCCGAACAGGAAGGCATGTAGGCCAACCTGAACCGCCGGCGCGCTAGGCAAAGCCGCCCCGATGCCTGAGAATCGAGGCGATTCAATCGATCCAAGCAGGCCAGGCCAGCGTGACCATCGCAGCAGCGTCCACGGTTTCCACCGACTCCGCCCGCGGCGGTCTTCCGCGCAGTCTCGTTGTCGCCGATGTCGGCGGCACTTTCGCCCGTTTGGCGCTGGCTGAAGCGCAACCCGGCCACGCACCACGGCTGGGCAGCCACCGCACCTATGCCTGCGCCGAGCACCCCAGCCTGGCGGCGATCCTTGCTGATTTCACCGCTGGCCTCGGCCAGCCGGTGCAGACCGCGGTGGTCGCCATCGCCGGCCTGCTCGATGGCGATGTACTGATCAATTCCAATCTGCCGTGGACGGTCTCGCTGTCGGCCACCCGCGCGCAGTCCGGGCTGCATGAGCTGCAGTTGATCAATGATTTCGAAGCGGTGGCGCTGGCTATCCCGTACCTGCAGCCTGCCACTCTGGTGCCACTGAACGGCGATGCTGACCCGGCGCAGGCGTTCCCGGCGCTGGTGCTGGGCGCCGGTACCGGCCTGGGCGCGGCACTGCGTTTCGCCGATGGCGAGCGCCCGGTGCTGGCCAGCGAGATCGGCCACGCCGCGCTCGGCGCCGGCAACGCGCTGGAACTGCAGGTGCTGGGCAAGTTGCTGCAGCGCTGGGCGCACGTGGACAACGAGCGCGTGCTGTCCGGTAGTGGCCTGATGAACCTGTATCCGTGCCTGTGCGAGCTGCGCGGCGTCACCCCGGTGTGGACCAGTACCGAAGCACTGATCGGTGCCGCCCGCAGCGGTGAAGACGCGCTGGCGGTGGAGACGCTGCAGGTGTTCTGCGCCTGGCTGGGCAGCCTGGCCGGCGACGCAGCGATCGCCGTCGGTGCACGCTCGGTGTACCTGGCCGGCGGCATTTCCGCGCATGTGCAGGATTTCCTGGCCGATGGCCGCTTCCGTGAGCGCTTCCTCAACAAGGGCGTGCTGACCGAGGTGCTGCGCCAGGTGCCGGTATGGCGCGTGGAGCACGGCCAGCTGGGCGTACTCGGTGCAGCGGTCTGGCACGCCGCACGACAGCCCACGCACGACTGATCGGCACGACCGGCATCGGGCCGGCCGTGCATTGCAGACTGGGAGGGGAAGATGGTGGATCGCAGGCAGTTCCTGCAGGCCGGCGCACTGGCCGCAGGCATGGCGGCTTTGCCGGGCGTGCAGGCGCGCACGCAGGGTGGGGCCAAGGTGGTTTCGACCTGGGACTTCGGCGTGCCGGCCAACCAGGCCGCATGGAAGGTGCTGGCGCAGGGCGGCAGCGCGCTGGATGCGGTAGAAGCGGGCGCACGCTGGGCCGAGAGTGAGCTGTGCAACCCCACCGTCGGTCATTGCGGCAACCCCGATCGCGACGGCGTGCTGAGCCTGGACGCGAGCATCATGGATGGCGATGGCCGTTGTGGTGCGGTGGCCGCGCTGGTCGACATCCTGCATCCGGTGTCGGTGGCCCGCAAAGTGATGGAGAACAGCCCGCATGTGCTGCTGGTAGGCGAGGGCGCGCAGCAGTTCGCGGTGCAGCAGGGTTTCGAGCGCAAGCACCTGCTGACGCCGCAGGCCGAAGCGGCCTGGCGCGAGTGGCTGAAGACCGAGAAGTACCAGCCACAGATCAATGCCGAGCGCCGGGGTATTCCCGGCAACAGCGACAACCACGACACCATCGGCATGCTGGCACTGGACGCCAAGGGCCATCTGGCCGGTGCCTGCACCACCAGCGGCATGGCCTGGAAACTGCACGGACGCGTGGGCGACAGCCCGATCATCGGTGCCGGCCTGTATGTCGACAACGACGTGGGCGCGGCCACTGCTTCGGGCGTGGGTGAAGAGATGATCCGCAACGCCGCTTCGTCCCTGGTGGTCGAACTGATGCGCCAGGGGCGCTCGCCGGCACAGGCCTGCCGCGAAGCGATCGACCGTGTGGTGCGCAAGCGGCCGGAGGCGAGCAAGACCCTGCAGGTGTGCTTCCTGGCCATGAACAAGCAGGGCGAGGTGGGCGCCTACGCGTTGCATCGCGGCTTCGTCTACGCCGTGTGCGATGCGCAGCGCCAGGATGACCTGCGCGATTCGCCGTCGATCTATGCGAGCACCCAGGCGTGAGGACGCGGCTGACCCTGGAGATCGCCAGCAACTCCCTGGCCTCGGCGTTGGCGGCGCAGGCCGGCGGGGCCGACCGCATCGAGCTGTTCGACAACCTGGCCGAGGGTGGCACCACGCCATCGTTTGCCACCATCGCGATTGCCCGCGAACGCCTGTCGATTCCGCTGTTCGTGCTGGTGCGGCCACGCCCGGGTGACTTCCACTACGACGCGCTGGAAACCGAACTGATGCTGCGTGACATCGCGCAGTGCCGCGCGCTGGGCTGCGATGGCGTGGTGATTGGTGCATTGGACGTGCAGGGCGGCGTTGACGTGGCGTTGTGCCGTGAACTGATGCAGGCGGCCGGGCCGTTGCAGGTGACCTTCCACCGCGCCTTTGATGCTGCCCGCGACCTGCCGGCGGCGCTGGAGCAGGTGATCGGGCTGGGCTGCCAGCGCGTGCTGACCTCGGGCGGGCAGGTCAGCGCCGAGGCCGGTGTCGATGTGCTGGCGGCGCTGGTCACCCAGGCGGCCGGGCGTATCACGGTGATGGCAGGTGCCGGATTGGCCCCGGGCAACATCGCAACCGTCGCGCGGCAGACGAGCTGTACCGAACTGCACGCGTCCGCAAAAGGCCTGCGCCGCTCGGCCATGCAGTTCCAGAACCTGGCCCTGCGCGGCTTGGACCCGGACTGGAGCCAGACCGCCACCGCGACCGTGGCCGCGCTGCGGCAGGCGCTGGACGGCGCAAGGTAGCCCGCCTCTTCTGTAGAGCCGAGCCCACGCTCGGCTGCTTTTCGCGGCGAACAACAGCAGCCGAGCGCGGGCTCGGATCTACAACGACCCGCTGTCGGCCGTACACGGCATCACGGACAAAACCGTTCCGCGCGCGATTGTCGCGATCGTGTCATTGACGTGTGTTCCGTTCTCTCAGCGATGTTTCGCAACCCTTTGATTGTTCGGGACGTCGGTGGCCGCTAGCGGCATTCCGCCGGCTGTTGCTGCGCCGCCGCATGCCGGGCGTGGTTCAGCTGTGCTTTAGTTTGGATCGATCCACAGGGGAGGTGCCATATCGGTCGTGAACCGATCCAAGCGCCTGGATCCGTCGTAGTGCCGCGCCACCGTCCGCCCGTGCGTCCACATCTTCGAAGAGCAACCACCATGGCTCAGATCGTCCACAAGCGTCGCCACCTGCTGTCCCAGGCCCTGATCCTGGCCCTGCTTCCCCTGGCTGCCAATGCGCAGCAAGCCTCAAGCTCGTCTACCAAGGATCTCGACGCGGTCACCGTCACCGGCTCGCGCATCAAGCGCGCCAGTGTCGAAGGCCCGGCCCCGGTCAACGTGATCACCGCGCAGCAGATCCAGAAAGAGGGCTTCGTCAGCGTGTATGACGCGCTGAAGACGCTCACCGAAGCGACCGGCACCGTTGAAGCCGCCTCGCAATGGGGCTCGCACACGCCCAACGCCAGTGGCCTGAACCTGCGCGGGATGGGCCCGAACCGTTCTCTGCTGCTGGTCAACGGCCGCCGTGTGGCCGACTACCCGCTGCCCTACGGCGGCGAAACCAATTTCTCCAACTACGGCAACATTCCGGCCGCAGCAGTGGAGCGCATTGAAGTGCTGACCGGCGGCGCCTCGGCCATCTACGGTTCGGATGCGATCGCCGGCGTGGTCAACGTCATCCTCAAGACCAACTACGACGGCGACGAAGTGCGCGTGCGTGGCGGTACCTCCACAGAAGGTGGACGAGATACCTGGGACCTGTCCTGGGCCGGCGGCAAGACCGGCGACAACTGGAGCGTGACCTACGCGCTGCAGTACACCAAGCGCGATCCGCTGTTCGGACGCGACCGACCGCAGATGGACGACGCCGACGACGCACCGTATCCCTCCTGGAACATGGAGCAGCGCAAGGTCGGCTTCCGCCCCACCTCGGGCCTGGCATTGATCGACCCGACCAACGGCCAGCGCCTGGCACCGCTTGCAGGCACCTGCGAGAAGTTCGACGGCGAGTACTACACTGCCGATCGGCTGGTCTACAACTACGCTACCAACACCATCACCAACACCGGCCGCCTGTGCGGCATGAGCGCCGACTACGCCAACTGGCTGCTCACCGGCGGCGCCGAGAATGTTTCCGGCAACCTCTACGCCACCTTCGATTTCAGCAGCGACCTGCAGGCCTGGACCAACCTGGCGGTGTACCACTCCGAAGCGATCTGGGGCACCAATCCGCCCAGCGTCTCGCTGATCGACGACGACAACGGCTATTACTGGGATGCCAACCGCAACCGCCCGATCCTGGGCGTGCGCCAGTTCACTCCGAACGAAGTCGGTGGCCTGGATACCCTGCGCAACACCAACCGCGAGCTGTCCTGGGACTGGAGCGCAGGCCTGCGTGGCCGCCTTGCCGATCGCTTCGACTGGAGCGCCTCGGTGGGCCGTTCCTACTACCGCGTGGAAGAACGGCAGAACTTGGTGGACGAGCAGAAGTCGTACGACTACTTCCTCGGCCCGCGCCTGGGCACCACCCCCGATGGCGAGGCGATCTACGCGTTGAACGAATCGCGCTGGTGGAATCCGCTCACGCCGGACCAATACTGGCAGATGGGCACGGTGGCCAGGAACCGCGCGTCATCGTGGGTCAACCAGGCCTCGGCGGATATCACCGGCGAGCTGTTCCAGGGCTGGGCAGGCCCGATCTCGTTCGCAGCGGTAGCTGAAGTCGCGCAGCAGGGCTACCACCTCAGCCCGGACCCACGCGCCGGCATCGATTTCGACCTGCAGAACGTCGACCGCGGCGGTGGCGAGCGCACCCGGTATTCGGCGGGCGTCGAGTTCAAGATCCCGCTGCTGGAGAGCGTGACGGCCACCGCGGCCGCGCGCTACGACCGCTATGGCAACTACAAGGCCGATGACAGCAGTGAAGCGTTGGATATCGGCAGCCAGAAGGAAACCACCTGGAACGTCGGCCTGGAATGGCGCCCGGTCGAATCGCTGCTGGTGCGTGGCTCGTATGCCACCAGCTTCCACGCGCCGGACATGCACTACCTGCTGGGCCAGCCGAGCAGTTCCGAAGTGCAGACCTATGATCGCCTGCGCTGCATCCAGAGCGGTGCCTACCTGGTCAACAACTGTGGCGTGGGCAACACCGATGTCTGGTACACCTTCGACGTGAACCGCCGTGGCACGCCGCTGCTGCGCTCGGAAACCGGTGATTCGTGGACGGTCGGCTTCGTCTGGGACGTGATGCCCAACCTGTCGGTCAGCGCCGACTACTGGGCGATCAAGCTGGAAGACATGATCGTCGACGTCGGCGCCGACGAGGTGCTGGCCAGCGAGGCCGGCTGCCTGACCGGCAAGAACATCGACGGCACGCCATGGGCCAATCCGGCCGGTGGCGACTACTGCGCCGGCATCCTGGCGCGCGTGAACCGTGACAGCAGTGGCCGGCTGGTGTCGATCGAGCGCGGCCCGTTCAACCTGGCCAGCCGCGAGGTGCGCGGCATCGACCTGACCGCGCGCTACCGTCTGGAGACCGCGCAGTGGGGCAGCTTCCAGCTGGGTGTGAACTACACCAACCAGATCTCCACCAAGGAACAGCGCTACGCCAACGACCCGAACCCGGAACGCCGCGACCGCGACCTGCGCAGCAAGCTGCGCGCGAGCCTGGCCTGGCAGCGCGGCAACTGGAATGCCAATGTCTATGCCGACCGCGTGGGCTCGGTGCCGGGCGTGCGCTACCACTGGGGCACCGACCGCCTGGACAACCCCGGCGGCTGCCTGCCGTTCGCCGATGGCTACGTGCCCAGCGACAGCCCTTCGCTGAACTGCCTGGAGCCGGCAACGCGTCCGGATGGCTCGCCGAACCCGAACCCCAATGCCGGGCAGCAGACGGCGCGCTACTACGGTCGAGTGGGGCCGTTCATCACCTGGAACTTCAACGTGGGCTACCAGGTGACCGAACACGCGAAGGTAAACGTGTACGTCAACAACGCCTTCAACTCCGCCAGCTGGAATCACAAGGATCCGTACAAGCTGGACTATGACTTCGCCCCGACCCGGTTGCTGAGCGCGGTCGGCCGTGAGCTCGCATTGGAGTATGTGTTCACGTTCTGAAGAGACCGACCTCGCCGGTAGATCCACGCCATGCGTGGATGCGGAAACGGAACGCCGGGGGCGGCGCCCCCTTCAGGCATGCGGACAGGCTGGATTTGACCTTCCCACGATGGCAAGGTTTAGCCTGTCCGCATCCAGAAGGAACCCCGGGAATCCGATCATGAGCACGCCCCGCGCCGCTGCCGCCACCGCAAGTCCTGCCACCATCAGCCTGCCCATCGAGGGCATGACCTGCGCCAGCTGTGTCGGCCGGGTCGAGGCGGCGCTGTCCAGGGTCGAAGGTGTGGGCAGTGTTTCGGTCAATCTGGCCACCGAGCGCGCGGATATCCGCCCGTCCGGCCCGGTCGATCGGGCCGCGCTGATCCAGGCGGTGGAGCGGGTGGGCTACGACGTACCTGCCGCCACCGTTGAACTGGCCGTGGAAGGCATGACGTGCGCCTCCTGCGTGGGCCGCGTGGAGCGCGCGCTGCTGGCGGTGCCAGGCGTGAGCCAGGCCAGCGTCAACCTGGCCACCGAGCGCGCCACGGTGCGTGGCGTGGCGGATGCTGCGACGCTGGTCGCCGCCATCGACAAGGCCGGCTATGACGCACGCGTAATCGAGGCGGGTGTGCAGTCCGATGACGAGGCCGTAGAAAAGAAGGATGCCGAGCGTGCCGAACTGAAGCGCGACCTGATCGTGGCCACTGCGCTGGCATTGCCGGTGTTCGTGCTGGAGATGGGCTCGCACCTGATTCCCGGCATGCACGAATGGGTGATGGCCACGCTTGGCATGCAGGCCAGCTGGTACCTGCAGTTCGCACTGACGCTCCTGGTGCTGGCCATCCCCGGTCGCCGTTTCTACCAGAAGGGCTTCCCGGCGCTGCTGCGCCTTGCACCGGACATGAATTCGCTTGTGGCGGTGGGCACCGCTGCGGCGTTCGGCTATTCGGTGGTCGCGACCTTTGCACCGCGGCTGCTGCCGCCGGGCACGGTGAACGTCTACTACGAAGCGGCGGCGGTAATCGTCGCACTGATCCTGCTCGGCCGCTTCCTCGAAGCGCGCGCCAAGGGCCGCACCTCGGAGGCGATCAAGCGTCTGGTCAACCTGCAGGCCAAGGTCGCCCACGTGATCCGTGACGGCCGCACCGTCGATATCCCGGTCAATGAAGTGCAGAGCGGCGACGTGGTGGAAGTGCGGCCAGGCGAGCGTGTGCCGGTCGATGGCGAGGTGGTTGAAGGCCGCAGCTACATCGACGAATCGATGATCAGCGGCGAGCCGATTGCGGTTGAGAAGCAGCCGGGCAGCAGCGTGGTGGGCGGTACGGTCAACCAGAAGGGCGCACTGACGGTACGTGCGACGGCGGTGGGCGCGCAGACCCTGCTGGCGCAGATCATCCGCATGGTCGAACAGGCGCAGGGCTCGAAGCTGCCGATCCAGGCGTTGGTTGACAAGGTCACGCTGTGGTTCGTGCCGGCGGTGATGCTGGCCGCGCTGGCGACCTTCGCAGTCTGGCTGATCTTCGGCCCGTCGCCGGCGCTGAGCTTCGCGCTGGTCAATGCGGTGGCGGTGCTGATCATTGCCTGCCCATGCGCGATGGGCCTGGCCACGCCGACCTCGATCATGGTGGGGACCGGTCGTGGCGCCGAAATGGGCGTGCTGTTCCGCAAGGGCGAAGCGCTGCAGCTGCTGAAGGATGCGCAGGTGGTGGCGGTGGACAAGACCGGCACGCTGACCGAGGGTCGCCCGCGCCTGACCGACTTCGAGATCACGGACGGCTTCGATCGCAGCACAGTGTTGGCGGCAGTGGCTGCAGTGGAATCGCGCTCTGAACATCCGATCGCCCGCGCCATCGTCGATGCAGCCACTGAACAGGGCATTGCACTGCCGTCGATGGTCGATTTCGAATCGGTCACCGGCATGGGCGTGCGTGCCAGCGTTGATGGTGCGCGGGTGGAGGTCGGTGCCGATCGCTTCATGCGCGATCTGGGCGTGGACATCACTTTGTCTGCGGCGCTGGCGGCAGAGCTGGGCACCCAGGGCAAGTCGCCGCTGTATGCCGCCATTGACGGTCGCCTGGCCGCAATCATCGCGGTATCCGATCCGATCAAGCCGAGCACGCCGGCCGCGATCGCGGCACTGCATCAGCTTGGCCTGAAGGTGGCGATGATCACCGGTGACAACGCTGGTACCGCGCAGGCGATCGCGCGCCAGCTCGGCATCGACGAAGTGGTGGCCGAGGTGCTGCCGGAAGGCAAGGTCGAGGCGGTGCGCCGCTTGAAGACCACACATGGCCATGTCGCCTTCGTCGGCGACGGCATCAACGATGCGCCGGCACTGGCCGAGGCCGATGTCGGCCTGGCGATCGGAACCGGTACCGATATCGCGGTGGAATCGGCCGACGTGGTGCTGATGTCGGGTAACCTGCAGGGTGTGCCGAATGCCATTGCGTTGTCGAAGGCGACGCTGGGCAACATCCGGCAGAACCTGTTCTGGGCCTTCGCCTACAACACCGCGTTGATTCCGGTGGCCGCCGGCGTGCTGTATCCGGTCTGGGGCGTGCTGCTGTCACCGGTGTTCGCGGCCGGTGCGATGGCCCTGTCCAGCGTGTTCGTGCTGGGCAATGCGCTGCGCCTGCGCCGCTTCCAGCCACCGATGGCGGATGCCGCCGCCGTCACTCATTGAAGGGAATACCCATGAACATCGGTGAAGCCGCCAAAGCCTCCAGCGTGTCGGCGAAAATGATCCGCTACTACGAACAGATCGGCCTGATTCCCGCCGCTGATAGAACCGAGTCGGGCTACCGGGCGTATTCGCAGGCGGACATCCACCGCCTGCGTTTCATCCGCCGCGCACGCGATCTGGGCTTCCAGGTGGCCGAGATCACCGATCTGCTCGGCCTCTGGAACGATACCTCGCGGCACAGCGCCGACGTCAAGCACCTGGCCGAGCAGCACATCGCCGATCTGGAGCAACGCATCGAGCACATGCGGCAGATGGCCGACACGCTGAAGTCGCTGATCAGCTGCTGCGCGGGCGATGAGCGCCCGGAGTGCCCGATCCTGGAGCGGTTGGGTGAGGACGATGGGACGCTGGTACCGGTCGATACCGCGAAGACTGGTGCGGTGCGGCGGCGTACGCACAAGCATTGACTCGATATCGCATGCATGAAAAAGCCCGCCGGGTGCTGTAGTACCCGGCGGGCTTTTCAGTATGGGACAGGACAGGGGATCAGGCAGTACGCGGCGGGAAGCCGGCATCGGTCAGTGCCGCCACGATCTGCGCTTCGCTGGCCGAGGTCTCCACCTGCACTCGGCGGCTGGCCGGGTCTGCCTGCACGCTGGCCTGCGGATCGACCAGTTCGATCGCCTTGGTCACGCTGCGCGCGCAACCGCCGCAGGTCATGCCTTCAACATGGAATTCCATCCTTAGCTCCTTGGGTGCTCTTGGGGTCGAGTCAGTGTGCACCTTCCAACGATGGCAGGGTCAAGTGCCGGGCTGAACGACAGGCAAGGCGGCAAAAAAAACGGCAGCCGCCTGTACCAGCGCGGCTGCCGTGGAGGAACGTCCCCGCCAGGGCGGGGCGTGGGTTGCACCGGGGCGCGCCCGGGCAACCCGGTGTTGCCTTAGAACTTCCAGGTAGCGCCGAAGTACAGCTGGCGGCCTGCATAGGTATTGGAGATCAGGCGTGCCTTGGTGTCGCTTCCCAGATGCACGCGCTGCTCGGACTTGGTGGCGTTGATCACCGAGGCGGTCAGGGTCCAGTCCGGGGTCAGGTTGTAGGCAACATTCAGATCCAGCTGGTCATACGGTTCGGTGTAGACGGTGAGGCCATTGTTGAGCCCGCCGACCACTTGGCCGCGACGGTTGAACGAAGCGCGCGCGAGGAACTTCTCGTTCTCGTAGAAGACCGTCACGTTGGCCTGGTTCTTGGCGCTGCCGACCAGCGGCGAGGAGCCGATTTCCTGCCCGTCCAGAACAATGGAAGCCAGGTTGGTATCGTTGTAGGTGTAGTTGGCCTGCACGCCGAAGCCGAAATCGAAGGTGTACTGGCCATACAGCTCGACGCCTTGCGACACACCATCGCGGCCATTGGCCTGGGTCTCGTAGCGCTGCACGTTCACCGCTTCACCGTTGATGACCATGGGCGTGTCGCGCACCACCGGCAGGGTGAAGTTGTCCACGTTCTTGCGGAACAGGCTGACGCCGGCGACCGCGCCCGGCTGGAAGTACCACTCCAGGCCCAGGTCGAACTGGGTGGCCTTGAACGGCTCCAGCTGCTTGTTGCTGCCCTGGCCGACCCAGCCTGCGGTCGATGCGCCACCGGCAACGCGGCGATCATTGACGTACTCCTCGCTGTAGTAGCTCAGTGCGCCCGGTGCTGCGATGTCGGTGTAGCCAGGGCGGGCGATCACCTTCGATGCGGCACCACGCAGCACCAGCGTGTCGGTGATGTCCCATGCGATGTTGAAGCTCGGCAGCACGTCGGTGTAGGTGCGGTCCACGCCGATCAGGCTGTAGGTCTTGCTCTGCGCCAGGTCATGCGGCAGGCGCACGAAGCCGCTCTCGCAGCTGTAGGTCGGGTAGGCCGCAGCGGCGGGGTCGGTGCACGCCATCGGCGCGCCGGACGCGTTGTCCAGGAAGTAGTCGTTGAACTTCTCGATCGAGTCGGAAGACTGCGCGAACTGCTTGGTGCGCACCACACGCACGCCGACATTGCCGCGCAGGCGCTCGGTGCGGAAGTTGGCCTGGAAGTAGCCGGAGTAGATCTTCTCGTTGACGTTGTAGACGAAGTCTTCCTCGGTACGGTTGTGCGAACCACCGTAGGTCTTGTTCAGATAGTCGATGTACGCCGGGTAGTTGATGCCCGGGAACACGTTGGCATTGAAGCCACCGGCAATGTTGCTGATCGGGTTCGACAGGAAGAAGCCGGGCTGCGCATCGCCGGCAGTCGGATCGCAGCCACTCTGGTAGCGGCTGTTGTCATAGTCGGCCGGGTCACGGCCCGGGCATACCCAGTAGGTGTTGCCGGTGTTGCGGTGGACCTTGCCATCACGGTATTTGGCACCGAACTGGATCGAATCCAGCCAACCGGACTCGAACAGCTTGGTCACGTCGGCCTGGAAGTAGTTCTGCTTGACCTCGGTGCGCTTCCACGACGAATCGGTCGAGCCGGTGTCGACTTCGGCGATGCCGTTCATCAATTGCTGCTGCAGGTCGGGCGAGAAGGTGGCAGACGGCGTGCCGGTCAGGTCCCATGCGCTGTACTGGTTACCGGACAGGTAGTCGTTGCCGACCTTGCGGCGCGGCTTGGCCGACATGCGGAAGTTCATCGACGGACCACCTTCGGACCAGGTGCGGCCACCGGTGAACGAGGCCTTCCACAGCGGGCTGATGTCCCAGTCGATGGTCAGGTCGGCGGTCTGCGACAGCGCCTTTTCCTTGCTGTAGCCACCGGTCAGCTGCGGTGTCGGAATCGTGCAGTCGTCCGGGCCCCAGCCGCCGGGCTTGAGGCCGGCGGCCTTGGCCTGGTCTTCGCTGCAGTAGTAGGTCTTTCCAGCCAGCTTTTCGAATTGGGCACCCGTGACGGTGTTGCCGCTGGCATCGAAGTCCAGGCCATTGAGAAGGCGGCCTCCGGCCCAGTTGCCGTCCTGGTTGTAGCGCGCCATGCTCCATTCCGGAATCTTCAGCATGTTCTGGGTGTAGTCACCCTGCAGCTCGAAGCGGAAGTAGTTGGCGGTCATCGTGACGTTGTCGACCGGCTTGAACTGGAAGGTCAGCTGGCCGCCCTTGCGCTCGCGCTTTTCTTCCTTCACCGCGAAGTTGACCGAGGTCGGCATGAAGAAGTCGCTGTAGTTGCCGCCGGTCTGGTTGTTGAAACCGGACTTGCCCCACCAGTAGTGGATGCCATCCTGCTGCTGCACGTTGCCATAGGCGTCGCGTGCCTTGCCGGCGCCGTACCACTGGTAGTCCTCGGTGCTGGCCTCCATGGTGCGGGTGGTGCGCTTCTGCTGGGTCACGCCGACCAGCACGCCGAAGCGCTCATCCTTGCTGTGCCACGAATACAGGGCCGAGGCCTGCGGGTCGATATCGTGGTGGGTATCGGAGGAGGTGCCCTCAAGCGTGACGAAGCCCGAGTTGGACTCCATGTCCAGCGGACGGCGCGTGTGCAGGATGACCGTGCCGCCGATGCCGCCTTCGTCGATGCGTGCTTCCGGCGACTTGAACAGCTCGGCGCTGGACAGCATGTTCGACGGCAGCAGGGTGTAGTTGAACGAACGGGTGGCTTCGTCGTTGGTTTCCGACGTGGCCACGTAGTTGCCATTCAACTGGGTCAGGGTCAGGTCCGGTGCAAGGCCGCGCACGCTGACGCTCTTGCCTTCGCCACCGCTGCGGGTGATGACCACGCCGGGCACGCGCTGCAATGCGTCGGCCACGTTCTTGTCGGGGAACTTGCCGACGTCTTCGGCGGTGATCACTTCGACAACGGCGTTGGCGTCGCGCTTCTGCTCAAGGCTCTTTTCGATGGCGTAGCGGTAGCCGGTGACCTGGACGCTGTCCAGAGTCGTGGCGTCCTGCGAGCCGGTGGACGTGGCCTGCTGCGCGGCGGCGCCAGCCGGAATGACGGCGGCGGCCAATGCCAGCGCGATGGCCAACGACAGTGCGTCCT
Source organism: Stenotrophomonas sp. A3_2 (assembly GCF_036624925.1). Taxonomy (NCBI): domain Bacteria; kingdom Pseudomonadati; phylum Pseudomonadota; class Gammaproteobacteria; order Lysobacterales; family Lysobacteraceae; genus Stenotrophomonas; species Stenotrophomonas sp. A3_2. Next base: position 13,199 of record NZ_JAZKVY010000294.1, on the reverse strand, counting down.
GGCCATGCGTACGTATTGAATGCTTCATTCCCATCTCTCCCTCTCTCCTGGATTGATCCGGTGACGTGGCACGGACAACTTGAATCGATCTAATTTGAAGTGACTTTGCGGCTGTCGCCATGTGGGTGGCAGAGCACCGCGCGTGTGGCCTGGTACGTCCTGTTGCTGCTCCCCCAACTCCCGGCCATCGCAATGTCGTTCTTGGATCGATCTAAGCGATGGGCGGGCGATTTTTAGCACGGGTCGCCCGTGGGCGCATGCTGCTGCGCAATATGGTACTGGCGTGGCGAAGGGATGACGGTTTGCTGAAATCAGTGAAATCGTTTTCGTGCGCAGGCGAAGGGTGGGTCGGCAGGGCTGCGCCCGGCACCTGCGGTAGTGGCGGGCCCGGGGCGGCCCACTCCCCGGCCCCACCGCGCGGCCCCCCCCCCCACCGCCCCACCTTTGACAGGTTCCCGGTGACGGTTGGATTGATCTTGGTGCGGCATGGGGTCATGGGGTCAGATCCGTTTTCCGTTGGAAAACGGATCTGACCCCGATTGATTTCGATATCCGACAGAGATTCATCCACGCATGGCGTGGATCTACAGATCGCGGAAATCTGTCGAAGGCGGGGTGGGTCCGGTTGCGGGGGCGTGAGCCGCATGGATGCGGCGACCGAGCTTACATGGACGTACTTGCAGCGTCCCCCGCAACCGGACCCAGCCCGACTCCCCACAGGAAACCAGCTTCTGCTGTTGCTGTTGCTGTTGCTGTTGCTGTTGCTCCAGCTCGGAGCGGTGCAGGGCGCAGCCCTGCCGAACACCCCCTCATGCTGCGCCGCAGAATGCATTCGGCTGAACCTGCATGCTCTACTTGAATCGATCTAAATTCACGACCGCGCGGGTCGGGCGTCATTCCAGGGGGAGCTCTCTGCCGGTCACGGCGGGACTCAGCGGAATGGTGCCGAACGACCCCGGCCGTCTGCCTCCGCGTCATCGACTACAGGAACCCGACATGCGCCCAGTGCCGTCCGCTCCCGCCGTCCCATCGACCTCGCGCCCGCTGGCGCGCCTGGCCTGCCTGTTGGCACTTTCGGCCATGCCGATGCTGTTGCAGGCCGCGCCGGCAGCGCTGGAGCGGGAGGTCAATACATTCATCGGCAGCAAGGACGACGGCAATACGTTCCCGGGCGCGTCGGCGCCGTTCGGCCTGATCCAGGTCAGCCCGATCGGCAGCCACTATTCGGGTTGGCGCTATGACGACGAGAAGATCCGTGGCTTTGGCCACTCCTTCATCTCCGGTGCCGGCTGCTGGGAACAGGGCGGCCAGGTGTCGGTGCTGCCGGTGACCGGCTCGATCGGCCCGGGCGGCGATTTCGATACCGGAAACCCCAAGAAATTCGACCACAAGACGTATGCCTCGAACTACACCCATGACGGCGAGATCGGCCAGGCTGGCTACTACAAGGTGCGCCTGACCAGCTACGGCGGCATCGATGCCGAGGCGACCGCGCGTACCCGTGCCGCGGCCGAGCGCTACACCTTCAGCCAGCGCAGCGGCGATGGCCACGTCCTCGTCAATGTAGGCCAGGCCAACGAACGCCATTCAGTGATCGGCAGCGTGGTCGATGTGGTCGGCGACCGTGTAGTCGAGGGCAAGCTGGTGACCAAGAGCTTCTGTGGCGGTCATCAGTACACCACCTGGTTCCGCATCGAGTTCGACCGTCCGTTCAAGGCGCATGGCACCTGGGGCGAGGGCGGTGGCCTGCCGGGTGCGCGGCACAGCATGGAAGGCGAGCAGAAGCCGAACGGTGCCTGGCTGACCTTCGACCTGGCCAAGGGCCAGTCGGTGACGGCGGTCAGCGCAATCTCGCACGTGGATGCCGAAGGCGCGCGCATCAATCTGCGCGCAGATGGCATGCAGGGTGGAGCGCTGCTCGGTTTCGACCGCATGCGTGCGTTGTCCCAGCAGTCGTGGCGTGAGCAGCTGGGCCGGGTGCGTGTGCAGGGCGGCAACGCCGACGACCGCGCGGTGTTCTACAGCGCGGTCTACCACGCGCTGCTCCAGCCGATGACCGGCAATGACGCCGACGGCCGCTACCGTGGCTATGACGATGGCATCCACCGTGCCGACGGCTGGACCTACTACGAGTACTTCTCGCTGTGGGATACCTACCGCGCGCAGAACCAGTGGCTGGCACTGACCCGCCCGGACGTGGCGCGTGACATCGGCCGTACCCTGCTGGCGATCGACGAGCAGGGCGGTTGGCTGCCGCGCTGGGGCTATGCCAATTTCGAGACCAACATCATGACCGGCGATCCGGTTACGCCGTTCATGGTCGATCTGTGGCGCTTCGGCGCGCTCAAGGGCCGTGAATCGCAGGCCTGGGATGCGCTGCGCCGCAACGCGTTCGGCACGCCGCCGCTGAACTCGCGCATGGCTGGCCGCTCCGGCAACCCGACCTATCTGGACAAGGGCTACGTGGTCTACGACCGCGCGTTCCCGTCCAAGGGCATGGACGTCGATCCGCATCACGGCGGTTCGGCGACGCTGGAATACGCGCTGGCCGACTGTGCGCTTTCGCAGATGGCCGATGGCCTCGGCCATGCGCAGGACGCGGCGACGCTGCGTGAGCGCGGCCGCAACTGGCGCAAGGTGTGGGACCCGCAGGTGCGTGACGCCGAGACCGGCTTCACCGGTTTCCCCCGCCCGCGTACCGAGGATGGCCAGTGGTACACCCCGGCCGATGGCCACTACAGCCCGCGCTCGCATCACGGTTTCCATGAAGGCACGGCCTGGCAGTACCAGTGGCTGGCGCAGCAGGACGTGCCGGGCCTGGTCGAAGCCATGGACGGCCGCGAACAGGCCGGCCGCCGCCTCGATGCGTTCTTCGCGATGGACGCGCTGCAGGCCGACCCGCTCAATGCCGCCCGCAAGGCGTGGGTGGTCGGGCCGTACAGCTATTACAACCAGTTCCGCTACAACCCGAACAACGAGCCGGACCTGCACGCGCCGTGGCTGTACACGCTGATCGGCCAGCCGTGGAAGACCGCCGCCGTGGTGCGTGCGGCGCAGCAGCTGTTCACCAATGCCCCCAACGGCGTGACCGGCAACGATGACCTCGGCACGATGTCGGCCTGGTACCTGTTCAGCGCCATCGGCGTGTACCCGGCGGTGCCGGGCAGTGGCCAGTTCCTGCTGCACACCCCGCGCTTCAGCGAGGTGGAAGTGGACATGGGCAATGGCCGCACGCTGCGCATCGACGCGCCGGGTGCCGATGGCCGCCGTCTGCAGTATGTGCAGGGCGTGCAGGTCGATGGCCAGCCGCATGCGCCGGTTTGGCTGGACTGGAACCAGCTGCAGCAGGGCCCGCGCCTGCAGTTCGCGCTCGACGCGAAGGCGCCGGAGCAGGGCTGGGGCACGGCGGTGAAGGACCTGCCGGTATCCTGGTGCGCGGCACCGGGTAGCCAGCTGCGCTGAGACGGACTGTGCCGTTCGCGGTGACCCAGCGAACGGCACGGCACGACAGGTCCCTGATCCATTAGGCTTGAGCCTCCAGCGGAGTCCGGGAAGACGATGAACGACAACGGCAGCAGTCCCAGCAAACGCGCCGGCAAGGCGGTGACGGTGACCGACATCGCGCGCGCGATCGGCGTGTCACGGGCAACCGTGTCGCTGGTGCTGCGTGGCAGCCCGCTGGTCAACGTCGATACCCGCGCCAAGGTCGAGGCCGAACTGCGCCGCCAGCGTTACGTCTATAACCGCGCGGCGGCCAACCTGCGCCGTCGTACCTCGTCGAGCATCGCGCTGGTGATCAACGATCTCTCCAACCCGTTCTTCGCCGAGTTCGCATCGGGCGTGGACGAGGCGTTGGGCGGGCGTGGTTATGTGACCCTGCTGGGCAGCACCGGCGAATCGCCGGAGCGCCAGCAGGCGGTGCTGTCCACGCTGATGGAGCACACCCCGGCCGGCCTGATCCTGTCGCCGGCCGAGGGCAGTGATACCACGCTGCTGCGGCAGGCGCTGGGTGCCAATGCCAACGTGCTGCTGTTCAACCGCGAGCTTGAAGGGGCTGACTGGGATTTCCTCACCCTCGACAACCAGCACGGCGCCTATCTTGCCACGCGCCACCTGATCGAGCGCGGCCATCGCCAGATCGCTTTCTTCGGCGGCCACGCCGCATCCAGTTCGTGCCACCAGCGCCGTGCCGGTTTCCAGCAGGCGCTGGCCGAGGCCGGTCTGTCGCTGCCGCCGGGCTGGATGATCGAATCGGCACCGAACCGCCTGGAGGCCGCGGCGCGCACCGATGAGCTGTTTGCCGATGGCCATCGCCCGAGTGCGGCGGTCTGCTACAACGACACCGTCGCGCTGGGCTTGATGCTGGGCCTGAATTCGCGTGGCATCCGTCCGGGCGGCGATTTTGCCGTTACCGGTTTCGATGATATTTCCGAGGCTGCGGTGGCGGTGCCGCCACTGACCACGTTGACCGCCGACCCGCGCGAGCGTGGCCGGCAAGCTGCGGCGCTGCTTCTGCAACGACTGGACGAACCGGATGCGCCGCTGCGGCGCACGGTCGCGCCGGTGCAGCTGCGCATCCGCGAAAGCAGTGCCGCACGACCGAACTGATTCCTTTCATACATCCCTTCCACGCAACAACGACCTTCCGCGCATCGAGGCGCGTACCGCATGCCGATCTCCGCAACGCCCCGTCCATCGGGTTCTTCGGGCAACGCACCCGCCGTCACCAACGGCAAGGCGCTGGCTGTCGTCACCACGATCTTCTTCATGTGGGGCTTCCTGACCTGCCTCAATGACATCCTGATCCCGCACCTGAAGGCGGTGTTCGAGCTGAACTACGCCAAGGCGATGCTGGTGCAGTTCACCTTCTTCGGCACCTATTTCCTGATGTCGCTGCCGGCGGGTCGGCTGGTGGCGGCGCTGGGTTACAAGAAGGGCATCGTGGCCGGCCTGCTGATCGCCGGTATCGGTGCACTGGGTTTCTGGCCCGCGGCCGAGCTGCGCGTCTACGGCGCCTTCCTCGGTGCACTGTTCGTGCTGGCGACCGGCATCACGGTGCTGCAGGTCGCCGCCAACCCGTACGTCGCACTGCTGGGACCGGAGCAGACCAGCTCAAGCCGCCTGACCCTGGCGCAGGCGTTGAACTCGCTGGGCACGGCCATCGCCCCGATCTTTGGCGGCATGTTGATCCTGTCCAACACGGTGAAGAGTGCCGATGACATCGCGGCGCTGCCGGCCGCCGAGCAGCTGGCCTACCGTGCCGCCGAGGCGCAGGCCGTGCAGGGTCCATACGTGGGCCTGGCGGTGGCGCTGGTACTGCTGGCGCTGTTCGTGTTCCTGTTCCGCCTGCCGGCGTTGAGCGACGCCACCGAGCAGGCTGATCAGGGTCACCACCACAGCTACCTGGATGCACTACGCAAGCGCCACCTGCTGCTGGGCGTGCTGGGCATCTTCTTCTACGTCGGTGCCGAAGTGTCGATCGGCAGCTTCCTGGTCAATTACCTGTCGATGCCCAACATCGGCGGCTTCAGCGAACAGGAGGCCACCCATTACGTGTCGGCCTACTGGACGATGGCGATGATTGGCCGCTTCGCCGGCTCGGCGCTGCTGGCGCGCTTCTCGCCCAGCCGCCTGCTGGCGATCTTCGCGCTGGTCAACGTGGCCCTGCTGGTTACGACCATGCTGACCTCTGGCAGCATCGCGCTGTACTCGGTGGTGGCGATCGGCCTGTTCAACTCGATCATGTTCCCGACCATCTTCGCGCTGAGCATCGAGCGCCTGGGGCCGCTGACCAACAAGGGCTCCAGCCTGCTGATCATGGCCATCGTCGGCGGTGCCGTGGTGCCGTACCTGCAGGGCGTGCTGGCCGACCACATCGGTGTGCAGGCCAGCTTCATCCTGCCGCTGCTGTGCTACGGCTACATCATTTTCTACGGACTGGTCGGCGCACGTACGCCGGCTTCCGCAACGCAGGGAGGCTGAGTCCGGAATGGGTGCCATTGTCTGCTTCGGCGAAATTTTGATCGATCTACTAGCGCAGCCGCCGGCCTCGGCCGACACCCCGCGCGCATTCCTTCAGTACGCCGGCGGTGCGCCGGCCAACGTTGCGGTGGCGGCAGCGCGACTGGGGGCGAAGACCCAGTTCGTCGGCATGCTGGGCCGAGACATGTTCGGTGACTTCCTGGCGGACAGCCTGGCCGAGCACGGCGTGGGCACGGATTACATCGTGCGTACCGATGCGGCAAAGACCGCGCTGGCCTTCGTCGCGCTGGATGCCAGCGGCGAGCGCAGCTTCAGTTTCTACCGCCCACCGGCGGCCGACCTGCTGTTCCGTGACAGCGACTTCCAAGCCGCGTGCTTCGACAGCGCGCAGTGCTTCCATGTCTGCTCCAACAGCCTGACCGAGCCGGCCATTGCCGAGGCGACCTTCGCCGGCATGGAGCGCGCCCGTGACGCCGGTGCGGTGGTCAGCCTGGACCTCAATCTGCGCCCGGCGCTGTGGCCGGCCAACGAGGACCCGACGCCGCGCCTGTGGAAGGCGCTGGAACGTGCCGACCTGGTCAAGCTGTCGCGCGAGGAGCTGGACTACCTGGCCGCGCCGCTGGGCAGTGACGGCGAGGCGACGGTGCTGCGGCGCCTGCTGGCCGCGCAGGCGCGCTGGGTCATCGTCACCGACGGTGCGGCCACGCTGCACTGGTACACCCGCGACAACCACGGCACGGTCACCAGTTTCCGCGTGGCCACGGTCGACACCACGGCTGCTGGCGATGCCTTCGTCGGTGGCGTGCTGGTTGGGCTGCTGGAGCGTGGCGGGGCCGGTGCAGGCTTTGCAGCATTCTGCCAGGACCCGGAGGCGATCACCGCCACGCTGCGATTCGGTGCCGCGGTAGGCGCTCTGGCTGTTACCCGCAAGGGCGCGTTCGCCGCGATGCCCTCGCTCGATGAAGTGCAGCAGCTGCTGCAGGACCAGGACATTACCGCATGAGCACCTCGCCCGATTTCCGTTCGCCCGCGTTCCTGCGTGCGCACATCGCCGACACGATGGCGTTCTACCACCCGCGCTGCATCGATCCGAACGGCGGCTTCTTCCACTACTTCCGTGATGACGGCAGCATCTACGATGCCAGCCACCGCCACCTGGTGAGCAGCACCCGTTTCGTCTTCAACTACGCGATGGCATACCGCGAGTTCGGCAACGCCGAATACCGCGACGCAGTCGAGCATGGCGTGCGCTATCTGCGCGAGGTGCATCGCAATCCGGCCACCGGTGGCTACGCCTGGACCCTGCGCGATGGCAAGGTCGAGGACGACATGAACCACTGCTATGGCGTGGCGTTCGTGCTGTTGGCCTACAGCTGCGCACTGAAGGCCGGTCTCGAACAGGCCCGCGCATGGATGGACGAGACCTGGCAGCTGCTGGAAGCGCGTTTCTGGGAGCCGCAGCACGGCCTCTACAAGGACGAAGCCGATGGGCAGTGGAATTTCACCGGCTACCGTGGCCAGAACGCCAACATGCACATGTGCGAAGCGATGCTGGCCGCCTTCGAGGCCAGCGGCGAACAGCGCTATGTGGAGCGCGCGCTGCAGCTGGCCGACAACATGACCCGCCGCCAGGCCGCCAAGGCCGGTGGCCTGGTGTGGGAGCACTACGATTCCAACTGGGAGATCGACTGGGATTACAACCTGGATGACCCCAAGCACCTGTTCCGCCCGTGGGGCTTCCAGCCGGGCCACCAGACCGAATGGGCCAAGCTGCTGTTGATCCTGGACCGCCATGTGCAGGCCGATTGGCTGGTGCCGACCGCGCAGCACCTGTTCGACGTGGCCGTGGCGCGCAGCTGGGACGAGGCGCGGGGTGGCCTGTACTACGGTTTCGCGCCGGAATCGCGCCGGCAGCCGGGCATGGATGGCGCCCCGATCGGTGGCGACAGTTTCGTCTGCGACGACGACAAGTATTTCTGGGTGCAGGCGGAGACGCTGGCGACCGCCGCACTGATGGCCAAGCGTACCGGCGATGACCGCTATTGGCAGTGGTACCAGCGTATCTGGGCGTATTCGTGGGAACACTTCGTCGATCACCGGTACGGCGCCTGGTTCCGCATCCTCGATGCCGACAACCGCAAGTACAGCGACGAGAAGAGCCCGGCCGGCAAGGTGGATTACCACACCATGGGTGCGTGTTACGAAGTGCTGAACGTGGTGCGTTGAGGTCTGCCGCGCTGCGCGCTCGCCGGACGTGGTCCGGCGCTACCGTGGCGTGTTGAATTGGTAGCGCCGGGCCATGCCCGGCGGAAAAACAGGAGCATCCCGTGCATCGCCTTCCCCTCGTTGTCCGCCTGCTCCTGCTGCTGGTTGCAGCCTCCTCCTTCCCGGTAGCTGCAGCTCCGCTGCAGGCGCAGTGGGAGTTCCGCATGCTGCCCGGCGACGCGCAGGGCGCCGCCCACCCAGGTCTGCAGCAATGGCGGGCGGCGACGGTGCCGGGCAGCGTGCACACCGACCTGCTGGCTCACGAATTGATCCGTGATCCGTATGTCGGTGCGCCCGAGGCCGAGCTGCAATGGATCGGCCTGGCGGCCTGGGAGTACCGCGCGCGCTTCGACGTCGATGCCGCGACGCTGTCCAGGCCCAATGCCGAACTGCGTTTCGATGGGCTGGATACCTACGCCGAAGTCAGCCTCAACGGCAGGCCGCTGCTGCGCGCGGACAACGCACACCGCACGTGGCGTGCCCGGGTCGAAGGCCGCCTCCGTGCGAGCAACAATGAACTGCAGATCGTGTTCCGTTCGCCGATCCGCACCCTGCTGCCGGGCGTGCAGGCAATGCCGCACAAGATCGCTGGCAACTACCCGTCGCCGTATGGCGATGAGCCGAAGGACGCGATGGTCGGCAACTTCGCGCGCAAGCCGGCCTACCACTTCGGCTGGGACTGGGGTCCGCGCTATGTCACCGCCGGCGTCTGGCGCGGAATCGATCTGCAGGCTTGGGACGCGCACCGCCTGACCGATCTTGCGGTGCGCACGGATGCATTGAGCGCGGAGCAGGCGAAGCTGGCCGTGCTGCTGCGAGTGGAGCGGGGTGCGGCGGCGGGCTCGGCCGTGGTGAATGTGGATGTGCAGGATCCGCAGGGCCGCAACGTGGCCCAGGTGCAGCGCACGGTGCTGCTGAAGCCCGGCCAGAACAGCATCGAGGTTCCGGTTGAACTGGCCGATCCGCGGCGCTGGTGGCCAGTCGGCCACGGCGCGCAGGACCGCTACACGGTGCGGGCCCGCCTGGACCAAGGTGGCGCGCCGGAGCTGGTGCGCGAGCAGCGCATCGGCCTACGCACGGTTGAACTGCGCCGCGAGGAAGACGGCAAGGGCGGGCAGGGCTTCGCTTTCGTCATCAACGGCGTGGAGATCTTCGCCAAGGGCGCCAACGTCATTCCGTTCGATGCCTTCCCCGCACGGGTCGACGCCGCGCGCCTGCGCCAGGTGCTGACCGCCGCACGCGACGCCAACATGAACATGCTGCGCAACTGGGGTGGCGGCTACTACGAGGACGATGCGTTCTTCGACATCGCCGACGAACTGGGCCTGCTGGTCTGGCAGGACTTCATGTTCGGTGGTGGCATGCAGCCGGGCTACGATCCGGTCTTCCGTGCCAGCGTGGTGGCCGAGGCACGCGACAATGTGCGCCGGCTGCGCCATCACCCCAGCATCGTGCTGTGGTGTGGCAACAACGAGGAAGAAACCGCCTGGAAGGACTGGGGCCACGGTCGCGACCTGAAGACAGCCGACCCTGCGTTTGCAGCGAAGGTCTGGCAGGGCTATGTCGACCTGTTCGGCAATGATCTGCGTCAGGTAGTGGGTGAGGAGGGGCTGGGCGTGCCGTACTGGTCCAGCTCGCCCAGTAACGACCTGGACGAAAAGGCGAATGACTCGACCCGTGGCGACAAGCACTACTGGCAGGTCTGGGGCAATCCGGCGCTGCCGGTGCAGGCTTACCTGCGCGAGACGCCGCGCTTCATGTCCGAGTACGGCCTGCAGGCATGGCCGTCGGTGGCCACCGTGGACCAGATCGCCACCCGCGCCGAGCAGCGCATCGACAGCCCGGTGATCCGCGCGCACCAGAAATTCATGGCCGGCGAGGGCAACAGCCGCCTGCTGCACTACATCGAACTGGGCTACGGCACGCCGAAGGACTTCGAGGACTTTGTCTACCTCAGCCAGGTGATGCAGGCCGATGGCATCGCGCTGGCCGCGTTGCACCATCGCGCTTCGCGGCCGTACACGATGGGCTCGCTGTACTGGCAGCTCAACGATGTCTGGCCGGGTGCTTCATGGTCCAGCGTGGACTACTTCGGTCGCTGGAAGGCGCTGCACTTCGCCGCGCGGCGCTTCTTCGCGCCGGTCACGGTAGCGGCGCTGCGCGATGAGGGCAGTACGCGGGTACGCCTGATCAATGACGGTGCGGCGCTGGATGCACGTTGGCGGCTGCGGGTGATGGACGTGGAAGGGAAGGTTCTGCGCCGTCGCGAGGACGCGGTGACGCTGGCGGCGTCGGGTGTGACCTCGATCGGTGATTTCCGCGATGCCGGGCTGCTGGCCGGTGCCGACCCGAAGCGCACGGTGGCGGTGTTCGAGCTGCTGCAGAACGGGGCGGTGAGCGCGCGGCAGGTGGTCGGATTCGTCGAAGCCAAGGACCAGATGTTGCCGCGGCAGAAGCTCAAGGCCACGTTGTCCATCGAAGGCGACCACTATCGACTGCGGCTGGAAAGCGCGGCGTACGTGCGCGCGGCGTGGATTGATTTCGGTGCGTTGGATGTGCAGGTCGAAGACAACCTGCTGGACTTGCTGCCGGGCGAAACCCGCGATATCGCCGTACGCGGCCCGGTGGATCTGGTTACCCTGCGCGAAGCGCTGAAGGTGAAAACCCTCAACGATCGATGAGGGCAGGTGAACCATGTTCTGGTAGGTGTCAACCTTGGTTGACACATCGGCCGTATGCCAACCAAGGTTGGCAACTACCAGAAGCGGAGCCGGGTAGGTGCGGACCGTTGGTCCGCACACCTTTCTTTTTTACAGTTGGATCTGCTGGAAGTTCTCGACCCGCTCGTGGCCATTGGCGGCCTGGCCGGTGCGCGGCATCGGGTAGTCGTCGCGGCGGTCGATCAGGCGCGTCTGCAGGCCGGCTTCACGGGCGGCATCCAGCTCTTCCACCACATCGGACAGGAACAGGATCTCGCCGGCGGGCACGCCGATGGCCTGCACGATGCGGCGGTAGCTGTCGGCCTCGCGCTTGCCGCCGATCTCGGTATCGAACCAGCCCGACACCAGCGGGCTGAGGTCACCGGCATCGCTGAAGCCGAAGAACAGCTTCTGCGCCGGCACCGAGCCGGAGGAGTACACGTACAGCGGCAGCCCGGAGGCGTGCCAGCCCTTCAGCACCGGCGCCACTTCCGGGTAGAAGTGCGCGGTGTAGTCGCCACGGCGGTAGCCTTCGTCCCAGATCAGTCCCTGCAGCGCCTTCAGTGCGGTGTGCTTGCGGTCCTGGTCGATCCAGCCCTGCAGCGTCTCGGCCACGAGGCTGTCCTGGCAGGCACCGCCGATCTCGGTAGCCACCGCGTCCAGCCAGCGGCGGACTTCAGGCTGCTGGCCATGCTCGGCGACAAACGCGGGCAACGCCTTGCGCGCATAGGGGAACAGCACGTTCTTGACGAACGAGATGCTGCTGGTGGTGCCTTCGATGTCGGTCAGGATGACGCGGGCTTGCATGGATCAGGACGCCTGGGTGGGTACGTAACGAGGGAACTTCTGCGCGATGTCGGTGCCGGTGAAATGACCCACCCAGCCGTCCGGCTCGGTGAAGAAGCGGATCGCCACGAAACTCGGTTCCTCGCCCATGTCGAACCAGTGGGTGGTGCCATCGGGCACCGCGATCAGGTCGTCCTTCACGCACTCGATCTCATAGACCTTGTCACCCACGTGCAGGGTGAACAGGCCGGAGCCGGCGACGAAGAAGCGCACCTCGTCTTCCTTGTGGAAGTGCTCGTCGAGGAACTTCTTGCGCAGCTCGGCGCGGTTCGGGTTGTCCGGGGCGATCGAGGCCACGTCCACGCTCTTGAAGCCGCGCTCGGCGACCAGGCGGTCGATGTCCGCACGGTAGGCGGCGAACACTTCCTCCTGGCTGGCGCCCGGCGCGACTGGCGCGGTGGCCTGCCAGCGCTCGAAGGTGACGCCGATCTTCTGCAGTTCGGCAGCGATGACCGCGCCGTCCTGGGTGTCCAGCAGCGGCGATTCGGGGCGGGTGTCGTCGTAGATGCGCAGTCGGCTCATGGCGGCAGCTTGAACGTCTCGGGGGGGAAGACAGGGTAGCAGGGCGGGCGCGGGGTGCAGATTCCGGATCGGCATCTGCACCTGCGCGCCGGTTCAGCTGCGCAGCTTGCGCAGTTCCAGTTCGCAGTGGAACAGGAATTCGAACGCTTCCAGGTGGCGGCGTGCTTCGGCCATATCGCGGCCCCAGGCGTACAGCCCATGGCCGTCGATCAGGTAGCCCCACAGGTTCTGCCGGTCGAGCAGGTCATCGACCTGCTGCGAAAGCACGTTCATGTCCTGGGTATTGGCGAACACCGGCACGTCGATGGCCATCTCGTGGGTGCTGTTGCCGGCGAAGGCCTTCAGCAGCTCGTAACCCTCCAGGCGGATGTGGCCCTGCGGCGCATACAGGCGCGAGGCGATGGTCTGCACCGGCGAATGCGTATGCAGCACGCAGCCGACCTCCGGGAAGCGGCGGTACAGCTGGGTGTGCAGCAGGGTCTCGGCGGACGGGCGCAACGGACGGCCCACGGCCTGGCCGTCGAAGTCCACCACCATGATGTCATCCTCGATCAGGCGGCCCTTGTCCTTGCCCGAGACGGTGATCGCCGCGTGGCGGTCGTCCAGGCGGTGGGAGAAGTTGCTGCTGGTGGCCGGGGTCCAGCCGGCGTGGGCCAGTTCGCGGATGTTGTCGATCAGCAGCTGGGCCAGTTCGCTCAGGCGCGCGGTGTCGTACGGGAAGGTGGGGGCGTTCATGTCGGCGATTTTACTGGATTCGGCCAACGGCTGAGCCCCTCGTGGCTGGTCGTATAGAGCGGTTCATGGGCGGGGCGGGGCAGGTGGGCCGTGCAGGGGACGCTGCAAGTACGTCCCTGTAAGCTCGATGGCGCCATCCATGGCGCCAAC
>NZ_JAZKVY010000293.1:0-8781 GCF_036624925.1 Stenotrophomonas sp. A3_2 | reverse complement strand
CCAGTGGGTGTTCTGGTTGTGCGTGCTGGCCAACGTGGCCTCGATCGCGGTGATGCTGCGCGAGTTTTCGCGGTAACCGTTCGAATGGGTAGTGGCGGGGGGGGGGGGGGGCCCCGCCGCGGCGCCCACCGTCGGGCGGTGGCGCCCCGGCGCCCGGCACTACCCATTCGAACGGTTACCGCGAAAACTCGCGCAGCATCACCGCGATCGAGGCCACGTTGGCCAGCACGCACAACCAGAACACCCACTGGAACGCGGCCTTGCGGTGCTTGTGGCGGAACATCGCCTGGCCCAGCAGTGCGCCGGGCCAACCACCTGCAAAGGCCAGCAGCTGCAGGGTGCGCTCGGGAATACGCCACTGCTTTCGCTGCGCCGCGCGCTTGTCATGGCCATAGAGGCCGAACGACACCGCACTGGCCAGCAGGTACCAGCCGCCCAGCCACAGCGGCAGCACGCCGCTGATCATCAGCGCGATCAACGCGCCGAACGCGGCCAGTGCGAGGTTACGCCGCCACGCCACTTACAATGCGTCGAGGAAGCCGCGCACGGCCGGGCCGAAACGTTCGAAATCGACGAGGAAAGCGTCATGGCCCTGCGGCGATTCCAGGCCGATGAAGTGCGCATCGGCGCCGCCGGCGCGCAGGCCATCGGCAACCTGTTGCTGCTGCTGCACGGGGAACAGGATATCGGTGTTCGCGCCGATCGCCAGCGCCTTCTCCACACGGATCTTCGCGAGCCCGGCCAGCACGTCGCCGTCGGCATACTCGGCCAGGTCGAACCAGTCCATCGAGCGGCTCAGGTACAGGTAGCAGTTCGGATCGAAGAAACGCACGAAGCGCCGTGCGTGCCCTTCCAGATAGCTTTCCACCTGGAATTCCAGGCCGAACGGATCGTCGTCGGTCTGGTCCGAATCCAGCCGCACGCGGCCGAAGCGGCCATCCCACTCCAGCGCCGAGCGGTAGGTGATCACGCCCAGCTTGCGCGCCATGCGCATGCCGGACTCGGGATACGCGTCGTCGTCGTAGTGGCCGCCATTCCAGCGCGGGTCAAGGCGGATTGCCTCGCGCTGCAGCGAGCGGATCGCGATGGAGAACGGCAGCGCCTGCGCGCTGCCGGAAATGTTGACGTGGCTGCGCGCAATGCCCGGGTGCAGCATCAGCACGGCCAACGCGGTCATGCCGCCCATCGAGTTGCCGACCACGCAGGCCAGCTGCTCGATGCCCAGCGCACGCACGACTTCGATCGCGGCGCGCGCGCCGTCTTCGATCGACAGCTCGGGGAAGTCCAGGCGGTAGGGCTCACCGTTGGCCGGGTTGAGCGAAGCGGGGCCGGTCGAGCCCTTGCAGCTGCCCAGCGAATTCACGCACACCACGAACCAGCGGTTGGTATCGATGGGTTTGCCGGGGCCAACCATCGCTTCCCACCAGCCCGGTGCCGGATTGGCCTCGTTGGCGGCCGCATGCGCATCCGGCGACAGGCCGGTCACGATCAGGATCGCATTGCTGGCGTCAGTCGCCAGCGTTCCCCAGGTCTCGTAGGCCACGCGCGCGCCGTGCAGGGCGCCACCGCGCTTGAACGGGAACGGCGAAGGCAGGGCGTGGAAGCGGGTGCCGGGCGGGATGAATTCGGTCATGCACGCATTCTAGCGGGGCCGCATGTGGAGCTGGCGACACGCTGGTTTCCAGCAGCGGGTGGACGCGGACCGGACCGTCGTATCCACGCATGGCGTGGATCTGCTGTAGAGCCGAGCCGATGCTCGGCTGGCGAGCGCCGGCAAGCCAATCGCAGCCGAGCGTGGGCTCGGCTCTACAAGTCAGGGAAACCGCAGTTCCACCACGCCTTCATGCGGCAGGCTTACCTTGACCGGAACGCTCTGCAGGTCGTCCTCGCTGCGGCTGGCGCTGCCGGTGCGTGAGATGCGTGCCAGCACTTCCACTTCGCGATGGGCCGACAGCGGTGCGGTTGGCATCGGACTGTCACCGTCGCCCAGCCCGACCGTGTCCGGGAATCCGCTCAGCGGCAGCTTGCGAGCGGCCACCGGCATCGGCGGGCCGCCGACGGCACGGGCCAGCACGAACACCCGGGTGCTGGCGGGCCACTCGTCGTTGTTCAGTGCCGGCAGCTGCACGCGCACCTGCAGCAGCGCCGGTGGCGCCGCAACGCCAGCATCGGGCGCATGGCCGGCGGCCTCGCGGGCAATCGCGATCTGCGCCTGCAGCGCCTGCGCGGCACCCGGTTCCAGTCGCGGCAGCAGGCCGCTCCACACATCCGCGGCCTCGGCATTCTTTCCGCGTTGGCGCAGGGCGATGCCCAGCAGCCAGCTGGCGCGCTCGGCGTCAGGGGCCTGTGTACGTGCCTGCTGCAACCAGGCCATCGCGGTGTCATCGAACTGCTTGCCGGCATCAGCCTGCGCGCGCGCCTGCGCGGCTTCCACCAGCACACCAGGATCATCCGGTGCCAATTCGGCGGCCTTCGCGAAGGCGTCTGCCGCAGCTGAGGCATTGCCCAGTTCTGCCTGCGAACGCCCGAGCAATGCCCAGCCATCGGCACGCTGAGGGTCGCGCTTCAGTGCATCCTGCAGGGCCTGCACGCCATCGCGCAGGGTGGCTACCGACGGCGTCGGCTGTACCTGCGCTGCACGCGGATCACCGACCAGCAGGTACAGGCAGGCACCGGCCACGCCCAGTGCGAACACGCCGACCACGAAACCGCGACGACCGTGGTGGCGCAACGGCCACAGCACCAGTGCTGCCATCAGCGCAGCAACCAGGCCGGCCAGCACCGGCAGCCAATGGTTCACCATTCGTCTCCTTCATCGGCCTTGCCGGCCGGCGCCGCGCCGAAGGTGCGTCCACGTCGGCGGACGATGCCCAGCACCACCAGTGCACCGGCGCCGAGCACCAGCAGGGGGCCACCCCACAGCAGCCAGGTGCCCGGCTGCAACGGTGGTTGATAGAGCACGAACTCACCGTAGCGGGCGACCAGGAACTGCTTGATCTGTGCGTCGTCGTGGCCCTGCTGCATCAACTGCAGCACCTCCCGGCGCAGGTCCTGGGCGATCTGCGCGTTGGAGTCGGCCAGCGACTGGTTCTGGCACTGCACGCAGCGCAGCTGCGCGGCCAGGTCATGGAAGCGGCGTTCCTCGGCACCATCGCGGAACTGCAGCGGCTGCGGATCGTGCAGCGGCTGCTGGGCCAGCGCGGCCAGCGGCAGCATCAGGAGCAGCAGCGCCAGCAGCCAGCGCATCGGCTCAGGGCGCCGTATGCAGGGTGTTGCCGGCACTGCCCTGGGCCTTCTCGATCTTCTCCAGTGCCGGGATCAGCTTCTCGTCGACCACGTGCTGGGTCATCGCTCCGCTGTACTTCCAGCGTACGATGCCACTGCCATCAACCAGGAAGGTTTCTGGCGCAGCGGTCACGCCCCAGTCGATCGCGGTGCGGCCCTCAACATCGCTGAGCACCACCATGAACGGGTTGCCCAGCTGCTCCAGCCAGTGCAGCGCGTCCTTCGGATCATCCTTCCAGTTGTAGCCGATCACGCGCACGCGCTTGCTTTCGGCAAAACGGGTCAGCACCGGGTGTTCCTCGCGGCAGGCCGCGCACCAGCTGCCCCATACGTTCAGCAGGTAGGGCGCACCGCGCAGGTCGTCGCTGCGCACGATCATCTCCGGATCGTGCAGCACCGGGAGCGCGAACGCGGGTGCCGGCTTGTCGATCAGCGCAGACGGCAGCACGTCGCGCTGCGGGTCACCCGATTTCATCACCCCGTAGATCATCAGCCCGAGCAGGCCGAAGAAGAACAGCACGCCGATCACGATGGCTACCGGCGGCAGCGGGCGGGAGGGGCGCGGGGCAGGGGACTCGGACATGGAAACTCCTACGGACGACGGAAACGGCGGTCGGCGGCGGCGATGAATCCGCCCAGGGCCATCAACAGCGCGCCCAGCCAGATCCAGCGCACGAACGGCTTGATGTGCACCCGTACCGCCCATGCATTGTTGCCCAGCGGCTCGCCCAATGCCACGTAGACATCGCCGTCGAAGCGTGCATCGATGCCGGCCTCGGTCATCACCTGGCCGCCGCTGGCGTACTGGCGCTTCTCCGGGTGCAGCAGGGCCAGTTCGCGGCCGTCGCGGAACACCCGCAGGTGACCGCGGTCGGCGATGAAATTGGGGCCTTCGCGATGGTCCACGCCCTCGAAGCGCACTTCGTAGCGACCGACCACCAGATGCTGGCCCGGTGCCAGCGCCACTTCACGCTGCACGTTCAGCGCTTCGACCAGCAGCGCGCCAGCCAGGAACACGGCGATGCCGGCGTGGGCGACGATCATGCCGAGCATCTCGGCGGTGAAGCGGCCATTGCCGCGCAGGCGCTGCCAGACGAAGCGTGCGGTGCCGAGTGCGACCCAGGCCGCAGCGGCGACGCCGATGCCGGCCTTCCAGCCGTTCTGCGGCGCCTGCCACCAGGCCAGCGCGCCCAGCAGCACGGCCAGCCCCAGCCATGGCGCCAGCAGCGCGAATGCACGCGAAGTTTGGTCGCGCTGCCACTTCACCAGCGGGCCGAACGGCAGCAGCAGGATCATCGGCGCCATCAGCAGCAGGAACAGACTGCCGAAGTAGGGCGGGCCGACCGAGATCTTGCCCAGCGACAGCGCATCGGCCAGCAGCGGGTACAGCGTGCCCAGCAGGACCATCGCGCAGGCCGTGGCCAGCAGCAGGTTGTTGGCCAGCAGCAGGGTCTCGCGCGAGGTGGCGGTAAAGCCACGGCGCGGATCGTCGGCGTCCACGCTCAGCTGGCTGGCGCGCAGCGCGTACAGCAGCAGGCTGCCGCCGACCAGCACCGACAGGAACACCAGGATGAACAGGCCACGCGACGGATCGGCGGCGAACGAATGCACGCTGGTCAGCACACCGGAGCGCACCAGGAAGGTCCCGAGCAGCGACAGCGCGAAGGCCGCGATCGCCAGCAGCAGGGTCCAACTGCCGAACGTGCCGCGCTTTTCAGTGACGGCCTGCGAATGGATCAATGCCGCACCGACCAGCCATGGCATGAAGCTGGCGTTCTCCACCGGGTCCCAGAACCACCAGCCACCCCAGCCCAGCTCGTAGTAGGCCCACCAGCTGCCCAGCGCGATGCCAAGAGTCAGGAAGCCCCAGGCGACGTTGGTCCAGGGCCGCGTCCAGCGCAGCCAGCGGGCGTCGACGCGGCCTTCCAGCAGCGCGGCCACCGCGAACGCGAACGGCACCGCGAAACCCACGTAACCGATGTACAGCATCGGCGGATGGATGATCAGCCCCGGATCCTGCAGCAGCGGGTTGAGGTCGCGGCCTTCCAGCGGTGCCGGGTTCAGGCGCAGGAACGGATTGGAGGTGAAGATCAGGAAGGCGAGAAAGCCGACGCTGACAATGCCCATCACCGCCAGTACGCGCGCCTGCACCGGTGCTGGCAGGTGCCGCGAGAACAGCGCCACCGCGCCGGTCCACAATGCCAGCACCAGCGCCCACATCAGCAGCGAGCCCTCATGCGCACCCCACACCGCCGAATAGCGGTAGATCATCGGCAGCAGCGAATTGGAGTTCTCGGCCACGTAGCGCACCGAGAAATCCTGCTGCACGAACGCGGCGGTCAGCACCGCGAACGCGCCGGCCAACAGCAGCAGCTGCGCGAAGGCGGCAGGCCGCGCCACTGCCATCCATGCCGCGTTGTTGCGATGCGCACCGACCAGCGGCAGGCCGGCCTGCAGCAGCGAGGCCAGCAACGCACACAACAGCAGGATCTGACCCAGTTCGGGCAGCACTCAGCGCACCTCGGGGGCCGTCACCGGCACGTCGTGCTTGCGATGGGCATCGCCCATCTTGTCGGCCACTTCCTTCGGCACGTACTTCTCATCGTGCTTGGCCAGCACTTCGTCGGCGACGAAGACACCGTCCTGCAGGCGGCCACTGGCGACCACCGCGGTGCCTTCGGCGAACATGTCCGGCAGGATCCGCGAGGTGGTCACCGCCAGCTGTGCATCGCCGTCGGTCACTTCGAAGCGCGCCTCCAGCGAGCCGACCGGGCGGTTGAAGGAGCCCTTCACCACCATGCCGCCCAAGCGGAAGCGCGACTGCGCATCGACATCGCCGCGCAGCACTTCCGAAGGGGTGTACAGGTAGGCGATGTTGCGCTCCAGTGCCATCGCCACCAGCGCGGTGGCCAGGCCGGAGGCGAGCAGTGCCAGCAATACCCAGGCCAGGCGGCGGCGTTGTACCGGCGTCATCGTTCCAGCTCCGTCGACAGCGGCGTCGCTGCGTCCTGCCTGCCCGCCCGGGTCTGCTGGCGTTGCTGGCGGGCCAGTGCCAGCCGGCGTGCCACGCGCAGTCGCAGCCACGAACCGATGGCATCGGCGCCGAGCACCAGTACGAACACGGCGTAGGCGCCGATCACATAGGGAAGGTGGGTCATGGCTGGGCCTCCGGGACAGGGCGTTCGGCACCGACACGTCCACCGACCCAGGCCTTGCCGGCCTCGCGGTCGAGATTGTCAGAGCGCGCCTTGGCCAGCACCGAACCGGCAAACCAGAACTTGGTGCCGATCACCATCCACCACAGCGGCGCGATCATCGCGCTGCTGATCGCCGATTCACCGAACACGTTGATGGACTGGCGCTGGTGCAGGCCGCCCCACCAGTCCACCGAATAGCGGATCACTGGCAGCAGGCTGACACCGACGATGGCCAGCAGGCCGGCCGCGCGTGCGGCGCTGCGGCGGTCCTCGATGGCGTGGTACAGGCCGATCACGCCCAGGTACAGGAACAGCAGCACCAGTTCGCTGGTCATGCGCGGGTCCCAGTCCCACCAAGTGCCCCAGGTGCCCTTGCCCCAGATGCTGCCGGTCAGCAGGGTGATCAGGGTGAAACCGGCGCCCATCGGCGCGCAGGCCATGGCCAGGATCTCGCAGACCTTGATCCGCCAGATCAGCGCGATGGCCGCGTACAGCGCCATCAGTGCGAACACGAACAGGCTCATCCAGGCACTGGGGACGTGGATGTAGAGGATGCGGAAACTGTCCAGCTGCTTGGCTTCCGGTGGCACCACCAGCAGCGCCTGCCACATGCCGACCAGCAGCACCGGCACCGCAACCAGGTAGAACACCCGCGACCAGCGGGCAGCGAAACGATCGAACGTGGGAGGCGAACCGAGTTGGTGGAACCAGCGGACAATCGGATTCATGCGTGGCGGCTATCCAGCAGGGGTGGATTGGCTCTCAGCTCGGTCAACTCAGAGAAATACGTATTGCAGCAGCAGTGGCCAGCGGAGCCAGCACCAGCGCGACCAGCAGGCCAGCGCCCAGCATCAGCAGCGCACCGACCGGATCCTGCCCGCGCCCGGCTGCCGCCAGGCTGCCTGCGCCGAACACCAGCACGGGCACGTACAGCGGCAACGACAGCAACGCCACGAGAATACCAGAGCGCCGGATGCCGACGGTCAGTGCAGCGACCACGCCACCGATCAGGCTCAGCAACGGCGTTCCCAGCAGCAACGATGCCAGCAACATCGGCAGCTGGTCATGCGGCAGATGCAGCATTTCGGCCAGCAGCGGGCTGACCACGATCAACGGCAGGGCGGTGGTGGCCCAGTGCAGCAGCACGCGTACCAGCACCAGCCAGGCCAGCGGCACCGGCGCCAGCAGCCATTGTTCCAACGAGCCGTCTTCGGCATCGGAACGGAACAGCGAATCCAGCGACAGCTGTCCCGCCAGCAGCACGGCCAGCCACAGCACCGCGCCGGCGGTGGCGGCCAGCAGCTGTGGCTCGCGGCCCTGCGCCAGCGCGAACAGCACCACCACCAGCACCGCGAACAGCAGCGGTTGCAGCGCGTCGCCGCGGCGGCGCCAGAGCAGGCGCAGGTCGCGCTTGAGCAGGGCGCCTGCGGTCTGCCACAGGCCCGGTTCGGTACCCGGCGCGATCATGCGGCACCGCCGAGGTCGAGCTGGCGGGTACGCACCGGCGGTGCGGCATAGGCGCCGTGGGTGGTGACCAGCGCAGCGCCACCGGCGCGCAGGTGCGCCGAAATCATCCGGTTGACCAGGGTGATGCCCTCCAGGTCGAGGTTGGCATAGGGCTCGTCCAGCAGCCACAGCGGCGCCGGCGACAGCCAGATGCGCGCCAGTGCCAGCCGCCGCCTCTGCCCGGCCGACAGATGCCGCACCAGGGTGTCCTCGTAGCCGGCCAGGCCGACGATCGCCAGTGCGTTGCCGGGCATCTGCCGGGCACGCCGGCCATGCAGGCCGCACAGGAAGTGCAGGTTCTCCAGCGTGTCCAGGTCTGGCTTCAGGGCCGGCAGATGGCTGAGGTAGGCCACGTAGCGTGCACGTTCGGCGTTGCTGGCGGGCTTGCCGTCGATCCGCACCTGGCCGGCGCCGGGCCGGGCCAGGCCGGCCAGCACGCGCAGCAGGGTGGTCTTGCCGGCGCCATTGCCACCCTGCACCAGCAGTGCCTCGCCGGCGTCCACATGGAAGTCCAGCGGGCCGAACACCGGCTCGTCATTGCGGGAGAAGCTCAGGCCGCTGGCGGCCAGCAATGCAGGGGTGTTCAAGGGGCAGGGGTCTTCATGCCGGAGTGCGATGGCAATTGTAGCGGTGAATTCACATGGTAGTGCCGGCCGCGGGCCGGCCAATTCGCCCTCAGCCAGCCGCGGTTGCCGGGCAGCGGCCGGCACTACCGCCGCGCGGCTTGCGGAAACTCGGGGGCCCGTGTTCTCCCCAGGCCAGGCCGATGCACCCCCCCACCCAGCGGCCCAAG
>NZ_JAZKVY010000292.1:0-1017 GCF_036624925.1 Stenotrophomonas sp. A3_2 | reverse complement strand
CGTGGCATCACGATCTCGACCGCGCACGTCGAATACGAATCCCCGATCCGTCACTACGCCCACGTTGACTGCCCGGGCCACGCTGACTACGTCAAGAACATGATCACCGGTGCCGCCCAGATGGACGGCGCGATCCTGGTGTGCTCGGCCGCTGACGGCCCGATGCCGCAGACCCGCGAGCACATCCTGCTGTCGCGTCAGGTCGGCGTGCCGTACATCGTCGTGTTCCTGAACAAGGCCGACATGGTGGACGACGCCGAGCTGCTCGAGCTGGTCGAGATGGAAGTGCGTGAGCTGCTGAGCAAGTACGACTTCCCGGGCGACGACACCCCGATCATCGCCGGTTCGGCCCGCCTGGCGCTGGAAGGCGACCAGAGCGACATCGGCGTGCCGGCCATCCTGAAGCTGGTCGATGCCCTGGACAGCTGGATTCCGGAGCCGGAGCGTGCGATCGACAAGCCGTTCCTGATGCCGGTGGAAGACGTGTTCTCGATCTCGGGCCGCGGCACCGTGGTGACCGGCCGTATCGAGCGCGGCGTGATCAAGGTCGGCGACGAAATCGAAATCGTCGGCATCCGTCCGGTGCAGAAGACCACCGTGACCGGCGTTGAAATGTTCCGCAAGCTGCTGGACCAGGGTCAGGCAGGCGACAATGCTGGCCTGCTGCTGCGCGGCACCAAGCGTGACGACGTCGAGCGTGGCCAGGTGCTGGCCAAGCCGGGCACGATCAAGCCGCACACCAAGTTCGAGGGTGAAGTCTACGTCCTGTCGAAGGACGAAGGCGGCCGTCACACTCCGTTCTTCAACGGCTACCGTCCGCAGTTCTACTTCCGCACCACCGACATCACCGGCGCAGCTGCACTGCCGGAAGGCGTCGAAATGGTGATGCCGGGTGACAACGTCAAGATGGTCGTCACCCTGATCAACCCGGTGGCGATGGACGAAGGCCTGCGCTTCGCCATCCGCGAAGGCGGCCGCACCGTCGGCGCCGGCGTGGTCTCGAAGATCATCGAGTAA
>NZ_JAZKVY010000291.1:0-358 GCF_036624925.1 Stenotrophomonas sp. A3_2 | reverse complement strand
CCGATTTGGCGCAGCTTGAGCTTGTGCTGCTGAACCTGGCCATCAACGCGCGGGACGCCATGCCGCAGGGCGGGGAGATCGTGATCGCCGCCGCCAACACCAGGCGCGCCGCGCCGCGCCGGGCCGAGGAGCCGCCGGAGGGGGATCATGTGGCGCTCGGGCTGCGGGACACTGGCGGCGGCATGACACCCGAGGTCGCGGCGCGGGCGTTCGAGCCGTTCTTCACGACGAAGCCGGTGGGCCAGGGCAGCGGGCTCGGCCTGGCGCAGGTGCTCGGGGTGGCGCAGCAGCTCGGCGGCGGCGTGACGCTGGAGACCGCGGCGGGGTGCGGCACCACGCTGACCGTGTTCCTGCCGCG
>NZ_JAZKVY010000290.1:0-363 GCF_036624925.1 Stenotrophomonas sp. A3_2 | reverse complement strand
AGCCACATCATGGGCACCAACGCCTATGGCGTGATGATCGTGGCCGGCCGGGAAGGCTTCATGAAGAACGCCTATCGTAAATACGCGATCAAGGGTCCCATCACCCCCGGCGACGACTTCGCCATGATGCGCGAGGTCATGGAACGCCGCTTCGGCCGGGCGCTCAAAGCGCAGGACGCCGGCGAAGACCCCGGCCTCCCCGATCTCGTCCTCATCGACGGCGGCGCCGGCCAATTCTCCGCCGCCAGCACGGTGCTGGCCGATCTCGGCGTCACCAACGTCCCCCTCGTCGCCATCGCCAAGGGCCCCGACCGCGACGCCGGCCGCGAATGGTTCCACACCGCAACCAAGCCGCCCTTCCAG
>NZ_JAZKVY010000029.1:0-451 GCF_036624925.1 Stenotrophomonas sp. A3_2 | reverse complement strand
AGCGTTGCGCTGGCGCCGAGTGTGATCGTGCCGGGCACGGGGGTGCCGATGATTGGCGCGGCTGTGGGCCCGCCCAGTTGCGCCGCGCCGACCTGCGTTCCGCCGGCGCTGGTGGAGGCACTGCCGAGATTGATGCGGATATTGTCGAGCTGGCCGCCATCGCTCGCGAAACGGGCGCCGGCGCCGCTGATGGTGAGCGTGCCAGTGCCGGTGCCGTTCGCGCCAGTGAGGCTGAAGCTGCCGGTTTCGGTGATGCTGGCGCCGGCGGCGGTGAGGTTGATGATACCGCGATAGGCGATGTCGGTGAAGCTGACACCGGCGCCATAGGTAATGGCGCCGGCGGCGTCGGCGATTGTGCCGCCCCGGAGCGCGGGCAGCAGGGCGCCTGGGGTCGCGGGGTTCTGCAGTTCCGCCTGGAGGCCGATGGAGAGGCTGGTGGCGCCGCCTATGC
>NZ_JAZKVY010000004.1:0-428 GCF_036624925.1 Stenotrophomonas sp. A3_2 | reverse complement strand
CTCCTTCGTTTGGCGCTGTAACGTGACAATACGTTTGCGCAAGCCGGCGGCCCGCGCATCGCTCTCCATAAGCGATGTGGTCAGGCTATCCCGTTGCCGGAGCAATAAATTACGCTCGGTAGCCACATCGATAAGCGCCCGGTCTTGCCGGAATGCGGCAAGCCGGTTAGCGGCGTCGGCTGCCGCTCGTTCTGCATGCTTCAGTTCGTGCTCGACGATATCTAACTGAGGGTCGTTATAGACAATTTGGCGGTGCCTGGAGTACGCGTTGAGCAGTGCACTGAGCAGTATGGGGGCCATCGCCGGGCGGCTATCACGGAGGCTTATGGAAATGACGTTGCTGTCCCTTGCGGGAACAATGCGTAGGCGACGTAGTAGTGTATCGGCGGCGGCATCGATCGGCGAAGACCCTGCCGTGGCATCTGCCG
>NZ_JAZKVY010000289.1:0-35847 GCF_036624925.1 Stenotrophomonas sp. A3_2 | reverse complement strand
GGGGCAGCCCCCCCCGGTTGGGGCGCGCGCGGGGCGGGGGGCCCGGGGCGCGCCGGGGTGGGCCGCGGCCCGCCCCCCCCCCCCCACTACCGGTAACCGCCTGCGGCGGTTACTGCCGCAGCTCGCGGTAGGTCGCGGCCGGGGCGACGATGCCCGGGCTGGCACGCCAGGGGTTGATGTCCAGGCCACCACGGCGGGTGTAGCGGGCCTCAACCTCCAGCCAGTGCGGCTGGCAGCGCGCGGACACCTCGCTGAAGATCCGCTCAACACACTGCTCGTGAAACTCGGCATGCTCGCGGTAGCTGACCAAGTAGCGCAGCAGGCCGGCGCGGTCGATCTTCGGCCCACGGTAACGCAGGCTGACCGTGGCCCAGTCCGGCTGGCCGGTGACCGGGCAGTTGGACTTCAGCAGCGCCGAGACCAGAGTCTCCTCCACCACCTCGCCCGCATCGGCGGCGAGGAAGTCCGCCTGCGGCGGGCCGTAGCAGTCGATCTCCACGTCCAGCCCGTCGATGGATTCGCCAAGCGGCGTCTCTTGCAGCTCCGGCAGGCCGAACTCCACCTGGACCGGCGCACCGGCGCAGGCCGACAGATCCGCCACGATGCGCGCGCGCAGCGCCTCGGCGTTGTCGATGCGGGTGCTGTTGAGGGAGTTCAGGTACAGCTTGAACGACTTCGATTCGATCAACCGCGGCGAGGTGCACGGCACCTGGACGGTGGCGACGGCGACCTGCGGCTTGCCACGCGGGTCGAGCCAGCTCAGCTCGAAGGCGTGCCAGCGGTCGTGGCCGACGAACGGCAGCGCGCCGTCATCGAGACCGATCTCGGCGCGGGCGCCGCTGCGCGGGATCGGAAACAGCAGGCCGGGATCGTACTGCGACGGGTAACTGACCTCGCGACCGAGGCTGGAATCCTGTGGGGTGTTCATGGGGGGCATTGTATCGCGCGGAGGGCGGGCCTTCGGCCGGGCCGGCCAACGGCGGAGCCCCTCCGTGGTGGGGTGTTGGGTCGTCGAAAGCCTGGATTCCCGGGAGTGGGCCGGGCGGATGGGGCTGGCGGGGACGCCGTGAATCCGTCCCTGGAGGCTTAGCCGCGCCATCCATGGCGCGGATACCCCGCCAGCCCCACCCGCCCGGCCCCCCGACACATTTCTGCCGCCGATCCACCACGGGAAAGATCAGAAAATCAAAATCCGATCCTTCGGACATTTTCGATGTCTGCCATCCACGCATGGCGTGGATCTACCGGCAAGCCACGGGATCGGGTCTGGAGGAAAGCCCCCTGAGTAAGGGGGCGGCCGCGAAGCGGCAGGGGTCTGGAAGCTGGTAAGGGGGGCCCACCGTTCGCGCAGCGAACTGTGGGAGCGACAGCGCGCATGCGATGTCGCGTACCCAGGGCTGCAAGCCCTGCCGGAAACCCTCACCCCGCCGGAGTGCCGGCACCGTGCAGGTAATCCAGGCTCACCTGCAGCAACGCGCGCAGACCCACATCCAGCGCCTTCTCATCCAGCAGGAACTTCGGCGAATGATTGGCCGGCGCCGTCGCCGGGTCGATGCCCACGCTGGTGGAACCGACGAAGAAGAACATGCCAGGCACTTCCTTCGCGTACAGCGAGAAATCCTCCGCGCCCATCTGAAGCGGTGGCTCGTACACGTTGTCCTTGCCCACCACCGCCTGCAGGCTCGGCAGCATCTTCGCGGTCAGCGCCGGGTCGTTCACCGTGGCCGGGTTGCCCTCCGATTCGTAGATGTCGGTCACCGCCTTGGCACCGTGCGCGGCGGCCGTGTGCTCGGCCACGTTGCGCAGGTCGGCGAAGATCTGCTGGCGCATCCCTTCGTCGAAGGTGCGGATGGTGCCGACCATCTCCACTTCATCGGGAATGATGTTGTAGCGGATGCCGCCGTTGATTGCGCCGAAGGTCAGCACCGCCGGTTGCTTGGACAGGTTGGCACGGCGGCTGACGATGGTCTGCGCGGTGCCGACCAGATCGGCGGTGGCGACGATCGGGTCAACACCGTTCCACGGTGCCGAGCCATGCGTCTGGCGCCCGATCACTTTGATGCCGAAACGGTCCGAGGCGGCCATCAACGGGCCACCGCGCACCGCGATCTGGCCGGCCTGCACGCTGGAGAACACATGCAGGCCA
This sequence comes from Stenotrophomonas sp. A3_2, assembly GCF_036624925.1. Classification (NCBI taxonomy): domain Bacteria; kingdom Pseudomonadati; phylum Pseudomonadota; class Gammaproteobacteria; order Lysobacterales; family Lysobacteraceae; genus Stenotrophomonas; species Stenotrophomonas sp. A3_2. The sequence goes on along the minus strand of NZ_JAZKVY010000289.1, from coordinate 33,701 downwards.
AACACCGCCTCCGGCTTGAAATCGGCGAACAGCCCTTCCTTCAGCATGAGTGCGGCACCGCCCTCTTCCGGCGGCGGCGCGCCCTCCTCGGCCGGCTGGAAGATCAGCATCACCTGGCCCGGCAGGTCCTTCTTCATCGACACCAGTGCTTCGGCCACGCCGAGCAGCGTCGCGGTGTGCGCGTCGTGGCCACAGGCATGCATCACGCCCACGGTCTGCCCGCGGTACTGGTCAGTGGCCTTGGAAGCGAACGGCAGGCCGGTCTGCTCGGTCACCGGCAGCGCGTCCATGTCCGCGCGCAATGCGATCTTCGGGCCCGGCTTGCCGCCTTCGATGATCGCCACCACGCCGTGGTGGGCGATGCCGGTCTTCGGCTTCAGGCCCATCGCCCGCAGGCGCTTGGCGACTTCGGCCGAGGTACGCACTTCGCGGTTGGACAGCTCCGGGTGCTGGTGGAAATCACGACGCCACTCGATCACCTTGGACTGCAGCCGCTGCGCGGCGGCGGTCACTTCCGGGCGCTGCCCGTCCTGGGCGTGGGCAAGGGCCGGCAGGGCCAGCAGCAGGGCGGACAGCAGCAGCGAACGGCGCATCACAATCTCCACGGCAGGGGGTTCCAGCTGAATGTAGGGCAACACTGCCGCCACGGGAACCTCCGGCGCGGCATCCGGTCTTAGCGCCCGTCCCATCCGTCATGCAGGAAACGTGATGTGGCACAGGTATGCTTTGCGCATTGCCCCCGGGTCGCGCCCGGTCCAGCCCTTTTGGAGTCCTCGTAATGTCACGTGTTTGGAAGATCGTGCTGCTGGTCGTGGCAGTGCTGGTGCTGGCCGTGGTCGGCCTGCGGGTCATCGGCGGCGGCAAGGACGAGGCTGGAAAACCGGCTGCGGGCGCGCGCCAGGGCGGCGAAGACCCGGATGCGGGCCCGGTGCCGGTGACCGTGGTCGATGCCACCCGCCAGGACGTACCGGTGTACGCCAGCGCGCTGGGCACGGTGACCGCAATGAATACCGTTACGGTCAGCCCGCAGGTCGGCGGCCAGCTGATGAGCCTGAATTTCCGCGAAGGCCAGGAAGTGAAGCAGGGTGATGTGCTGGCGGTGATCGATCCGCGCACTGCCCAGGCCAGCTATGACCAGGCCGCGGCAGCCAAGCGCCAGAACGAAGCCCTGCTGGCCACCGCGCGCTCCAACTACCAGCGCTCCAACGCGCCGGAATACCGCCAGTACGTCGCCAAGACCGATCTGGATACACAGCGAAACCAAGTGGCACAGTACGAAAGCGCAGTCGCTGCGAACGAGGCCAGCATGCGCTCGGCGCAGGTGCAGCTGCAGTACACCCGGGTCACTGCGCCGATCTCCGGCATCGCCGGCATCCGTGCGGTCGATGCGGGCAACGTGGTCAACGCCGGCACCGCGCTGGTCACGCTGACCCAGATCCATCCGATCCACGTGCTGTTCAACCTGCCCGAGCGCCAGCTGGGTGATGTGCGCCAGGCACAGGCCGCCGGCACGGTGCCGGTGGCCGCGCTGGACCGCGCCGACTCGCATGTTCTGTCCGGCGACGGCAAGCTGGACGTGGTCGACAACCTGATCAGTGCGGACAGCGGCACGTTCAAGGCACGTGCGGTCTTCGACAACACCGACAATGGCCTGTGGCCGGGCCAGTTCGTCAACGTGCGCATGCAGCTGCGCACGATCGCCGGTGGCGTGGTCATCCCGACCCAGGCGGTGCTGCGTGGCCCGGATGGCGAATATGTCTATGTCGTGCAGGGCGACAACACGGTGAAGATGCAGACCGTGCGCAGCGGCGTGGAAGTGGGCGACAGCCAGGTGCAGATTGCCGAAGGCCTGAAGGGCGGCGAGCGGGTGGTCAGTGAAGGCCAGTTCCGCCTGAAGCCGGGCAGCAAGGTCACCGCACTGAAGCCGGGCCAGACCCCGGCCGCACCGACCGAGGCCGAGCTGAAGGCGGCCGAGCAGAAGAACGGTGGCGGCGGTGGCCGTCGCGGTGGTGGCCCGCGCTGAGCGCAGGCGACTGTTCTCCCTCGCGCCGGCATGCTCGTCGGCGCCGACATTGAAGTGCCAGCAAGGATCAGTCCGTGGGCTTTTCGACGATCTTCATCCGCCGCCCGATCGCCACCTCGCTGTTGATGGCGGGCCTGTTGCTGCTGGGCATCCTCGGCTACCGCAAGCTGCCGGTGTCGGCGCTGCCGGAAATCGATGCGCCCAGCCTGGTGGTCACCACCCAGTACCCCGGCGCCAACGCCACCACCATGGCCTCGCTGGTCACCACGCCGCTGGAGCGCCAGTTCGGGCAGATCTCCGGGCTGGAGCTGATGACCTCCGACTCGTCGGCCGGGTTGTCCACGATCATCCTGCAGTTCTCGATGGACCGGAACATCGACATCGCCGCGCAGGACGTACAGGCGGCGATACGCCAGGCCACCCTGCCCTCGTCGCTGCCCTACCAGCCGGTCTACAACCGGGTGAACCCGGCTGACGCGGCCATCGTTACCTTGAAACTGACGTCTGACACGCGTCCGCTGCGCGATGTCAACAACTACGCCGACTCCATCCTGGCCCAGCGCCTGTCACAGGTGCAGGGCGTCGGCCTGGTCTCGATTGCCGGCAACGTGCGCCCGGCCGTGCGCATCCAGGTCAATCCGGCGCAGCTGTCGAACATGGGCCTGACCCTGGAACAGCTGCGCAGCGCGCTCACCCAGGCCAACGTCAATGCGCCCAAGGGCTCGTTGAACGGCAAGACCCAGTCCTACAGCATCGGCACCAACGACCAGCTGGCCAGCGCCGCCGAGTACCGCGACACCATCATCAGCTACAAGAACGGCCGCCCGGTGCGGCTGTCGGACGTGGCCGAGGTGGTCGATGGCGTGGAGAACGACCAGCTCGCCGCCTGGGCCGATGGCAAGCCGGCGGTGCTGTTGGAAGTGCGGCGCCAGCCCGGTGCCAACATCGTGCAGACGGTCGAGCGCATCCGCGCGATCCTGCCGCAGCTGCAGGGCGTGCTGCCAGCCGACGTGCACCTGGAGATCTTCAACGACCGTACCGAGACCATCCGCGCCTCGGTGCACGAAGTGCAGTTCACCCTGATCCTCACCATCGGCCTGGTGGTGGCGGTGATCTTCGTGTTCCTGCGCCGGTTGTGGGCCACGATCATTCCCTCGGTGGCGGTACCGCTCTCGCTGGCCGGCACTTTCGCGGTGATGGCCTTTGCCGGCATGTCGCTGGACAACCTCTCGCTGATGGCGCTGGTGGTGGCCACCGGTTTCGTGGTCGACGATGCGATCGTGATGATCGAGAACATCGTGCGGTATATCGAACAGGGCAAGAGCGGCAAGGAAGCGGCCGAGATCGGTGCACGCCAGATCGGCTTCACCGTGCTGTCGCTGACCATCTCGCTGGTGGCGGTGTTCCTGCCGCTGCTGCTGATGCCCGGTGTGACCGGCCGCCTGTTCCATGAGTTCGCCTGGGTGCTGAGCATCGCGGTGGTGCTGTCGATGCTGATCTCGCTGACGCTCACCCCGATGATGTGTGCCTACCTGCTCAAGCCCGATGCCCTGCCCGAGGGCGAGGACGCGCATGAGCGCGCGGCGGCGGCCGGCAAGCAGAACCTGTGGACGCGCACCGTCGGCCTGTACGAGCACAGCCTGGACTGGGTGCTGGGCCACCAGCGCCTGACCTTGGCCGTGGCCGGCGGCGCACTGGTGCTGACCGTGCTGCTGTACGTGCTGATCCCCAAGGGCCTGCTGCCCGAACAGGACACCGGCCTGATCACCGGCGTGGTGCAGGCCGACCAGAACATCGCCTTCCCGCAGATGGAGCAGCGCACCAGGCAGGTGGCCGAAGCGCTGCGCCAGGATCCGGACGTGACCGGCGTGTCGGCCTTCATCGGCGCCGGCAGCATGAACCCCACGCTCAACCAGGGCCAGCTGTCGATCGTGCTGAAGGAACGCGGCGAGCGCGATGGCCTGGAGGAGATCCTGCCGCGCCTGCAGAAGGCAGTGGCCGGCATTCCGGGGGTGGCGCTGTACCTGAAGCCGGTGCAGGACGTAACCCTGGATACCCGTGTGGCCGCTACCGAGTACCAGTACTCGCTGTCGGACGTGGATTCGGCGACGGTGGCGACCCAGGCCACGCGCCTGACCGAAGCGCTGCGCAAGCGCCCGGAACTGGCCGACGTCGACAACAACCTGTCCAGCCAGGGCCGCGCCCTGGAGCTGAACATCGACCGCGACAAGGCCAGCGTGCTGGGCGTGCCGATGCAGACCATCGACGACACGCTCTACGATGCGTTCGGCCAGCGCCAGATCTCGACCATCTTCACCGAGCTCAACCAGTATCGCGTGGTGCTGGAAGTGGCACCGGAGTTCCGCACCAGCACCGCGCTGATGGAACAGCTGGCGGTCGCCTCCAACGGCGCCGGCGCATTGACCGGCACCAATGCCACCAGCTTCGGCCAGGTCACCTCCTCCAACTCGTCCACCGCCACCGGCATCGGCGCGCAGAACACCGGCATCACGGTCGGCGCCGGCAACATCATTCCGCTGTCGGCGCTGGCCGAAGGCAAGGTGAGCAGCGCACCGCTGGTGGTCAGCCACCAGCAGCAGCTGCCGGCGGTGACTGTGTCGTTCAACGTGGCGCCGGGCTATTCGCTGTCCGAAGCGGTGCGAGCGATCCAGGAGACCAAGGACAGCCTGGACATGCCGGCACATCTGCATGCCGAATTCATCGGCAAGGCAGCCGAGTTCACCGGCAGCCAGACCGATGTGGTGTGGCTGCTGCTGGCCTCGCTGGTGGTGATCTACATCGTGCTGGGCGTGCTCTACGAGAGCTACATCCACCCGATCACGATCATCTCCACCCTGCCGCCGGCCGGTGTCGGCGCGCTGCTGGCGCTGATGCTGTGCGGGCTGAGCCTGTCGGTGGATGGCATCGTCGGCATCGTGCTGCTGATCGGCATCGTCAAGAAGAACGGCATCATGATGGTCGACTTCGCGATCGAGGCGCGCCGCGCCGGTGCCAACGCGCATGACGCGATCCGTCGCGCCTGCCTGCTGCGCTTCCGCCCGATCATGATGACCACCGCCGCAGCCATGCTCGGCGCACTGCCGCTGGCGCTGGGTACCGGCATCGGTTCGGAGCTGCGCCGCCCGCTGGGTATCGCCATCGTCGGCGGCCTGCTGCTGTCGCAGCTGGTCACGCTGTACACCACGCCGGTGATCTACCTGTACATGGAGCGCTTCTCCGAGTGGCTGGCGCGCCGCCGCGAACAGCGCGCGCTGCGCAATGGTTCGCTGCAGGAGCCGCAGGCATGATCCACGCCCCGCTGCTGCGGGAGGCCGCACGATGAACCTGTCCGGCCCTTTCATCCGCCGCCCGATCGGCACCGCGCTGCTGGCCATCGGCTTGTTCATGGTCGGCCTGATCTGCTACCTGCGCCTGGGCGTGTCGGCGCTGCCGAACATCGAGATCCCCGTGATCTTCGTGCACGCCAGCCAGTCCGGCGCCGATGCGGCAACCATGGCGTCCACGGTCACCGCACCGCTGGAACGCCACCTCGGCCAGCTGCCGGGCATCGACCGCATGCGCTCGTCGAGCTCGGAAGGCAGCTCGCTGGTGTTCATGATCTTCCAGAGCGGCCACGACATCGATTCGGCCGCGCTGGACGTGCAGACCGCGATCAACTCGGCGCAGGCCGACCTGCCCTCGGGCATGGGCTCGCCGATGTACCAGAAGGCAAACCCGAACGACGATCCGGTCATCGCCATTGCGCTGACCTCGCAGACGCAGTCGGCCGACGAGCTCTACAACGTCGCCGATTCGCTGCTGGCACAGCGCATCCGCCAGATCAGCGGCGTGGCCTCGGTGGACATCGCCGGTGCCTCGACGCCGGCCGTGCGCGTGGACGTCAACCTGCGCCTGATGAACGCGCTGGGCCTGACTGCCGATGATCTGCGCAACGCCGTACGCGCAGCCAATGTCACCTCGCCCACCGGCTTCCTCAGCGATGGAAATACCACCACCGCGATCATCGCCAACGATTCGGTCGCGCGTGCAGCCGACTTCGCCGACCTGGTGGTGAAGACCCAGGGCGATGGCCGGGTGATCCGCCTGAAGGACATCGCCAACGTCTATGACGGCCAGCAGGATGCCTACCAGGCCGCCTGGTTCGACCACAAGCCGGCGGTGGTGATGTACGTGTTCACCCGCGCCGGGGCCAACATCGTGGAGACCGTGGACCGGGTCAAGGCGCAGATTCCCGCGCTGCGCGACTACCTGCAGCCCGGCACCACGATGACGCCGTACTTCGACCGTACGCCGACCATCCGCTCGTCGCTGCATGAAGTGCAGATTACCCTGCTGATCAGCCTGGCGATGGTGGTGCTGACCATGGCGCTGTTCCTGCGCCGGCTGGCGCCGACGCTGATCGCCGCCGTAACCGTGCCGCTGTCGCTGGCCGGTGCGGCGCTGGTGATGTACGTGATGGGCTTCACCCTGAACAACCTGAGCCTGCTGGCGCTGGTGATCGCGATCGGCTTCGTGGTGGACGATGCGATCGTGGTGATCGAGAACATCATGCGCCATCTCGACGAGGGCATGCCGCGCATGCAGGCGGCACTGACCGGCGCGCGCGAGATCGGCTTCACCATCGTCTCGATCACTGCCTCGCTGGTGGCGGTGTTCATTCCGCTGCTGTTCGCCAGCGGCATGATGGGCGCGTTCTTCCGCGAGTTCACCGTCACCCTGGTGGCGGCCATCGTGGTCTCGATGATCGTCTCGCTGACGCTGACCCCGGCGCTGTGCAGCCGCTTCCTCAGTGCGCACGACCACAGCGCGCCGCCGTCGCGTTTCGGCCGCTGGCTCGATGCCGGCCACGAGCGGATGCTGCGCATCTACACCGTGTTCCTCGACTTCTCGCTGCGCCACGCGCTGCTGCTGTCGTTGACGCCGTTGCTGCTGATCGCCGCCACCATCTTCCTGTTCGGTGCAGTGAAGAAGGGTGCGTTCCCGCCGCAGGACACCGGCCTGATCTGGGGCCGGGCCAATTCCAGCGCCACTGTTTCCTTCGAGGACATGGTCAGCCGCCAGCGTCGCATCACCGACATGCTGATGGCCGACCCGGCAGTGAAGACCGTGGGCGTTCGCCTGGGCAGCGGCCGCCAGGGGTCGAGTGCGCAGTTCAACATCGAGCTGAAATCGCGCAGGGAAGGCCGTCGCGAAACCACCGCGCACGCCCTGGCGCGGCTGAGTGCCAAGGCCGACCGCTACCCCGACCTGCAACTGCGCCTGCGCGCTATCCAGGATCTGCCCAGCAATGACGGCGGCGGCTCAAGCCAGGGCGCGCAGTACCGCATCTCGCTGCAGGGCAACGACCTGGCATCACTGCAGGAGTGGCTGCCCAAGCTGCAGGCGGAGCTGAAGAAGAACCCGAAGCTGCGCGACGTCGGCACCGACGTGGACAATGCCGGCCTGCGCCAGAACATCCAGATCGACCGCGCAAAGGCCGCGCGCCTGGGCATCACGGTGGGCGCCATCGACGGCGCGCTGTACGGTGCGTTCGGCCAGCGCCAGATCTCCACCATCTATTCGGACATCAACCAGTACAGCGTGGTGGTCAATGCCCTGCCCTCGCAGACCGCCACCCCGGCGGCGCTGGATGAGGTGTACGTGCGTGCGCGCAACGGCGACATGGTGCCGATCACCGCGGTGGCCACCCAGGTGCCCGGCCTGGCACCGTCGCAGATCACCCATGAAAACCAGTACACGACGATGGACCTCAGCTACAACCTTGCTCCGAACGTGAGCATGGGCGAAGCCAAGGCGATCATCGACGCCACCGTAGCCGGCATGCGCATGCCCGGTGACATCCGCCTGGCCGACGACGCGGGCTTCGGCTTCAACTCAGATCCCAGCGACATGCTGATCCTGGTGTTTGCCGCGATCCTGACCGTCTACCTGGTGCTGGGCATGCTCTACGAGAGCCTGATCCACCCGGTCACCATCCTGTCCACGCTGCCGGCGGCGGGCGTCGGTGCGCTGCTGGCGTTGTTCGGCACCAACACCGAACTGTCGGTGATCTCGATGATCGCGCTGGTGCTGCTGATCGGCATCGTCAAGAAGAACGCGATCATGATGATCGACTTCGCGCTGGTGGCGCAGCGCGAGCATGGGCTGGCGCCGCGCGAGGCGGCACGCGAGGCCAGCATCGTGCGCTTCCGTCCGATCATGATGACCACGATGGTGGCGATCCTGGCAGCGGTTCCGCTGGCGATCGGCCTGGGCGAAGGGTCCGAGCTGCGCCGCCCGCTGGGTATCGCGATGATCGGCGGCCTGCTGTTCTCGCAGAGCCTGACCCTGCTCAGCACGCCGGCGCTGTACGTGATCTTCTCGTGCCTGGCCGAACACTGGCGGGCCCGTCGCGCGCGCAGGCGCGAAGCGAAGCTGCTCAAGCGCGCGCAGCGGGCGTAGAGCGGCCCATCCACGCATGGCGTGGATCTACGGGGGTAGAGCCGGCCACTGGCCGGCTTTCTCCGTACGGCGAATCTGCCGGCCAGCGGCCGGCACTACCGTGGATGCGAATGGTGGGTACGGACCGTGGGCGCGGACCGTTGGTCCGCACGCCTCCAGGTTTGACGTGCCGTAACGAAAAGAGAACAATTCTCATCCAGCCACGGTCCTGCGCCCCGTTGCGGCGCCCCGCTGCCTTCCCCGGCCAGCCTGCGTGATCCCAGCCACTGCCCCTTCCCCCACCCGTGGGCGGATGGCCTGTGGCCGTCCGTCGAGGACCACCATCGATGCTGCCTTCCCGTCTCCCCCGCCTGGCCCTGCTGGCCTCCGCCCTGTCCGCCGCCTGCGCTGCCCATGCCGAAGCGCCGGCCGTCAGCCGCAAAGCCACCGATCTGGATGCGGTGAATGTCACCGCCGAACGCACCCATACCGACGCCGGCGCACTGGGCGACCGCGCCCTGCGCGACACTCCGTTTGCGATCACCGCTCTTGGCCGCGAGCAGATCGAGCAGCGCCAGGTGGTCTCGCTGGGCGAAGCCTTCCTGCTCGACCCTTCGGTCACCACCCAGGTCAGCGCCTACGCCAGCGGCTGGAGCTCACCCATCCGCAATCGCGGTATCGAACTGAATTTTGACAGCTATCGCGTAAATGGCCTGCAGGTCTCTTCCTGGGGTACCGAATGGCCGCTGGAAGTGATGGAACAGGTCGATCTGCTGAAAGGCCCGGGCGGCTTCCTGTACGGGTTCGGTGCACCCGGCGGCATCGTCAACTACATCACCAAGAAGCCGACGGACACGCCCACCTTCTCCGCCCAGCTGGGTTGGCGTGAACAGGGCATCGTCAGCGGCGGCATCGACGTTGGCGGACGTTTCGGCAACGAGCAGATGTTCGGCTACCGTTTCAACGCCTTCCAGGAAAAGGGCGAGACCTTCAATGGTGGGCACGTCGATCGCAAGGTTGGCGCACTCTCGCTGGATGCCCGTCTGAGCGATGTACTGACCTGGACCTTCGACGGCGTATTCCAGTCACGCGGTCTGCGCGAAGAATCGCCGCAGTACTACTTCCGTGGCCTGACATCGCTGCCGCGACCGATTGCCGGGGATACCGACCACAGCGTGCCCGGCACCTACTACGACACCCGATCCAGCCTGCTGTCGACCGGCTTGAACTGGCAGATCAACAGCGACTGGAAAGCCAGCCTGAGTTACGGCGTCACCACCTCGTGGAACGACGTCAACAAGATCTTCGCCTACATCGACAATCCCAACGGCGACTATGACGTCAACGTCTACGAACTGGGCGGCAAGAGCGAGTGGAAGCTGGCCCAGGCGCTGCTGCAGGGCAGCTTCCGCACTGGCCCGCTGCAGCATCAGGTGGTGGCGGGCATCAGCCACCAGACCGGGCTGGGCTGGGACCGCCCCTACGAATGGAACCTGATCGGCCGCGGCAACCTGTACCAGCGCCACGCCATCCGCCACGATGCCGTCGGTTCACGAGTGATGACCCGTGGCGACGAAGCCGTGCAGCAAGCGGTGTTCGCAAGCGATACCGTCGATCTCGGCAGTGGCTGGTCGGTATTGGCAGGCTGGCGTTACAACGACTACGAGACCAGGGGCCGCTACCACACCTACCCGGTCACACCGACCTACGCGGTGATGCTCAAGCCCCGCGAGGCCGTCACCCTCTACGCCAGCTACATCGAATCGCTGGAAGCGGGCAGCCGCGTGGGCAACAGCTACGTCAACGCCGGCGACGTGCTCGACCCGACCATCAGCAAGCAGTACGAGATCGGCGCGAAGGTCGAGGGGGCACGCTGGAATGCGAACCTGGCGGCGTTCCGGCTGGAGCGTGGCGCCAACATCGATGAGCTCACGCCTGCCGGCAAGCGCCTGGTGCAGGACGGCATCACGCTGTACGAAGGCATCGAAGCCAGTGCCGACCTGCACCTCAACGATGCCCTGACGGTCGGCGGTGGCGTCACCTGGCTGGACCCGACCTACGACAGGCTGTCGCCGGCCAGCGCCGCACAGGAAGGCAACCGTACCGCCGGTGCCGCGCGCTGGAGCGGCGTCATGCATGCCACCTACCAGCTGCCGTGGGTGGACGGCCTGGAAACGTATGCGGCCGTGCGCTACTACGGCGATGTCTGGTACGACGCCGACAACACCCTGAAGCTGCCCGACTACACGCTGGTGAATGCCGGCGTCGGCTACCGGCTGCTTGCCTCGGGCCACCCGGTGACCCTGCGTGCCAGCGTCGAGAACCTGGCCAACCGGAAGTACTGGTCCAACGCTGGCGCCGGCCTGCCGCGTACGTTCGCGGTGAGCGTTCGGTTCGACATGTAACCCCGGCAACCCCTTAGTGCCGCCCGCCGGCCGGCTCCTCGCACCTTCGTCCGGGCGCATGAAGAGCCGGGCAACGGCCGGCACTACCGCGTATCGAGCGGAAAATCATCCACGCGTGGCGTGGATCTACCATTTCACGCATGGCCCGCAATAATGGTGGAAGACCCTTCCACCGAGCCTGCATGTCCGCCCGCCAATCCCGCCTCAGCCGCCTGTGGGCCCACGAGAAGGCCAGCTATGGCCTGCGGGTGTTCATCGCCCTGGCCGCAGCGCTTGCCGTGTGCTGGCAGCTGGACGCGCTCACCGCCCTGCCCGGCGTGTTTCTCGGCATCATCGCCAGCGCCATCGCCGAGACCGACGACAACTGGTGGGGCCGCACCAAGGCGGTACTGCTGTCGCTGCTGTGTTTCTGCCTTGCCGCAGCATCGGTGATCTGGCTGTTCCCGTGGCCGTGGATCTTCATTGGCGCGCTGGCGCTGTCCACCTTCGGCCTGACCCTGCTCGGTGCGCTCGGCGAGCGCTATGCGTCGATCGCCCAGGCGACGGTGACGCTGGCGATCTACACCATGATCGGCCTGGAGCAGCATGGCGCCGGCGACCTGCACAGCGCGCTGGACGCGGTCAGCCACCTGCTGGCCGGTGCGGTCTGGTATGGCCTGCTGTCGATCCTGTGGACCGCGCTGTTCGCCAACCGTCCGGTGCGCGAACGCGTGGCGCGGCTGTATCAGGAACTGGGCCGCTACCTGCAGCTGAAGGCCGCGCTGTTCGAGCCGGTGAGGGAAGCAGACCTGCAACGTCGCCAACTCGACCTGGCCGAACAGAACCGGCGTGTGGTCGGTGCGTTGAACGAGGCCAAGACCGCGATCCTGGCCCGCTTCGGCCGTTCCGGGCGGCCGGGCGTGAACTCCGGTCTGTACCTGCGTCTCTATTACATGGCACAGGATTTCCACGAGCGCGCCAGTTCCTCGCACTACCCCTATGGCGCGCTGGTCGACGCCTTCTTCCACAGCGATGTGCTGTACCGCTGCCAGCGCCTGCTCGACCTGCAGGGCCAGGCCTGCGCGCGCCTGGGCGAAGCGATCCGCCTGCGCCGTCCGTTCGTGTATGGCGAAAGCAACCAGCAGGCCGGACGCGATCTGGCCGATGCGCTGGCCTACCTGCGTGACCAGCAGCGCCCGCAGTGGCAGCGCCTGCTTGGTTCTCTGGACCTGCTGGTGCACAACCTGCGCAGCATCGAGCGCCGCCTGCTGGACGCCGAGCGCTCCGAGGCCAGTCTGGACAACGTCGACACCCGCCTGCGCGACAGCAACCCGCACACGTTGCGCGAGATGGGCGTGCGCATCCGCCAGCAGCTCACGCCCGGCTCGGTGCTATTCCGCCATGGCCTGCGCATGGCGCTGGCGCTGATCGCCGGCTTTGCCGCGATACGCCTGTTCAATGCACAGAACGGCTCGTGGGTGCTGCTGACCATCGTGTTCGTGTGCCGCCCCAACTTCGGTGCCACCCGCCAGCGCCTGGCGCAACGCATCGTCGGCACCGTGGCTGGCCTGGTACTGACCTGGGCGCTGTTGCAGCTGTTCCCACAGCTGCACGTGCAGCTGCTGATCGCACTGCTGTCGGCGCTGCTGTTCTTCTTCACCCGTACCGATCGCTACCTGGTGGCATCGGCGGCGATCACGGTGATGGCGCTGACCTGCTTCAACCTTATCGGCGACGGCTTCGTGCTGATCGTGCCGCGCATGGTCGATACGCTGCTGGGCTGCGCGATCGCCGCCGTCGCCGCATTCCTGATCCTGCCCGACTGGCAGGGCCGGCAGCTGCATCTCGTCCTGGCACGCGTGCTGGACACTGCGGCTCGCTACCTGGATTCGGTGCTGGGCCAGTACCGCAGCGGCATGCGCGATGACCTGGCCTACCGCATCGCCCGCCGCGACATGCACAACGCCGACGCCGCGCTGTCCACCGCATTGTCGAACATGCTGCGCGAACCCGGCCATGTGCGCCGCAATCTGGATGCCGGCTTCCGCTTCCTGGCGCTGTCCAACACGCTGCTGGGGCATCTGTCGGCGCTGGGTGCGCACCGCGACCAGGTGGACAGCTATGCTGGCGATCCACTGGCGCTGGCCGCGGGCGATCGCGTGCGCAAGGCACTTCAGCAGCTGGCGACGGCGCTGACCGCGCGGCAACCCGTTGCGGAAGATGACAACGACTCAGACCGCGCGGTGGCCGCCGAGCTGGAGCAGATCGACGAGGCGATGCCGCCGAAACTGCAGCTGATCCGTACCCAGATGGCGCTGGTGCTGCGGATGCTGCCGAAGGTGCGTGCAGCGGCCAATGAGGCAGTGACCAACCTGACCTGATTCCTTGTCGCTGGTCGGACATCCCATCCGCGCGTGGCGTGGATCTACTGCACCGTGTGCAACCGTGTGTTGCGCCTTGGGATGCATCCCGATCACGTTCCCGCGCGGGTACTGGGTGATCCTCTGGTACTGGAATCCCCCATGAAGATCGAACTCGCCGGCCGCACCGCACTGGTCACCGCCTCCACCGCCGGCATCGGCCTGGCGATCGCCCAGGGTCTTGCCGCGGCGGGTGCGCGGGTCATTCTCAACGGCCGCAGCACCGACAGTGTCGAACGCGCCCGCCAGCGCCTGCTCGCTACCGTTCCGGGTGCCGAGGTGATCGGCGTGGCCGCCGATCTCTCCGATGCGGCCGGCGTCGATACGCTGCTGGCCGGCCTGCCCAAGGTCGACATCCTGGTCAACAACGCCGGCGTCTTCGGCCCCGAGGACTTCTTCGAGACCGAAGATGCCACCTGGGAGCGTTACTGGCAGACCAACGTGATGTCCGGTGTGCGCCTGTCGCGGGCACTGCTGCCGGCGATGGTCGATGCCGGCTGGGGTCGCGTGCTGTTCATCTCCTCCGAATCGGCACGCAACATTCCCGCCGATATGATCCACTACGGGGTCAGCAAGACCGCGCAGCTGTCGCTGTCGCGCGGCCTGGCCAAGCGCGTGGCCGGCAGTGGCGTCACCGTCAACGCGGTGCTGCCCGGCCCGACCCTGTCCGATGGCTTCGCGGCGATGTTCGAGGATGAACGCCAGCGCAGCGGCAAGCCGCTGGAGCAGATCGGCCGCGAGTTCGTGATGGCACACAGGCCATCCTCGGTGATCCAGCGCACTGCCACGGTCGAGGAAGTGGCCAACATGGTGGTGTACCTGGCCTCGCCGCAGGCTTCCGCCACCTCCGGCGCGGCGCTGCGCGTGGACGGCGGCGTGGTCGACGATATCGTCTGAGGGTGCTGGCAGGTGTGCGGACCAACGGGTCCGCACCCACAGGTCCGTACCCACAGCAGATGGGCAGGAATGCTAGGCTGCGCCGGTCAAGGAGGCTCCATGTCCGGTCACAACCAGTTCGCCCTGCTGCGCCAGCGCCGTTTCCTGCCGTTCTTCGTGGTCCAGGCACTCGGCGCGTTCAACGACAACGTGTACCGGCAGGCGATCATCAGCATGTTGCTGTTCATGGCCGTGCCGGAGGAGGAGCTGGGGCTGTACGCCACGCTGGCACCGGCCATCTTCATTCTGCCCTACTTCCTGTTCTCGGCACTGGCCGGGCAGATCGCCGACAAACTGGAAAAATCGCGGCTGATCGTGATTACCACCACCATGGAGATCGTGATCATGTCGCTGGCGGCCGCCGGCTTCCTCACCCAGAGCCTGCCGGTGTTGCTGGTCGCCCTGTTCTGCACCGGCATGCAATCGACCCTGTTCGGCCCGGTGAAGTATTCGGTGCTGCCGTCGGTGCTCAGGCCCGAGGAACTGACCGGGGGCAACGGCCTGGTCGAGATGGGGACCTCGATGTCGATCCTGTCCGGCATGATCGTCGGCGGCCTGGTGTTCACCGTGGCCGGCAGCCACGGCACCGTGGTGGCGGCCTGCGCGATCATCGCGCTGGCGATCTGCGGCAACATCGCCGCGCGCCTGATTCCCAAAGTCGATGCCGGCGACCCGAACCTGAAGATCAACTGGAACCCGCTGCCGGAATCACTGGCGGTGCTGCGCATGGCGCGCCAGCAGAAAGCCGTGCGCAATTCGATCCTGGGCGTGTCCTGGTTCTGGTTCGTCGGCACCGTGCTGACCTCGCAGCTACCGGCCTATGCGGTGACCAACCTGGGCGGTGAGCCAACCCTGTACATCTTTGCGCTGGCCCTGTTCTCGGTTGGCACCGGCATCGGCTCGCTGCTGTGCGAGAAGCTGTCGGCGCGCACGGTGGAAATCGGCCTGGTGCCGCTGGGCGCGTTCGGCATGACCGCGTTCCTGCTCGACCTGTACTTCGCCCGCAGCGGCGAGGCGACCGTGCAGGGGCTGGCCATCGGGCCGTTCCTGCAGCAGCCGGGCAGCAGCCGCATCGTCATCGACCTGGTCGGCATCGGCCTGTTCACCGGCATCTTCGTGGTGCCGCTGTTCGCGCTGATCCAGAGCCGCACGCCGAAGGCGCAGATGTCGCGCGTGTTCGCGGCGCTGAACATCCAGAATTCCGGCTTCATCGTCGCTGCGGCCCTGCTGTCGCTGGCCGCGCACACGCTGCTGCACTGGACCATCCCGCAGCAGTTCCTGGCGCTGGCCATCGCCAACGCGCTGGTGGCGATCTACATCTTCACCATCGTCCCCGAATTCCTGATGCGCTTCCTCAGCTGGCTGATGGTGCGCACGCTGTACCGGCTGCGCCCGCACGGCATCGAGGCCAACGTGCCCGACGAAGGCGCCGCGCTGCTGGTCTGCAACCATGTCAGCTACATGGACGCGCTGATCCTGTCGGCGACGATTCCACGCCCGGTGCGCTTCGTCATGTACTACCGGATCTTCAACATCCCGGTGATGCGCTGGATCTTCCGCACCGCCAAGGCGATCCCGATCGCCGGCGCGCGCGAAGACCCGGCGCTGATGCAGCGCGCGTTCGACGAGATTGACGCCGCGTTGGCCGAAGGTGAGCTGGTCTGCATCTTCCCGGAAGGTGCGCTGACCAGGGATGGTGCGATGGCCCCGTTCAAGTCAGGCGTTGAGAAGATCCTCCAACGGCGGCCGGTGCCGGTGGTGCCGATGGCCCTGCGCGGCATGTGGTCGAGCATGTGGAGCCGGCGCGACAGCCGCCTGGGCCGCATGCGGGTGCCGCGCCGTTTCCGTGCCACCGTCGAAGTGGTCGCGGCGCCGGCCGTGGATGGCCACAGCACCAGCGCCCCGGTGCTGGAGGCCCAGGTGCGGGCACTGCGCGGCGATCACGCCTGACGGAACCGGCCCGCCAGGCGGGCCCGGCGACCTCCCCCACATACGTCACCGTCCAGTGGCGTACGCGACATGTCGTGACTGTAAACGCATACATGCAACGTCGGTTGCGGTAGATTACGCACCCACAGGGGGGAGGTCCGGCCGAAACATCACGGCTGGCCACCAAGGAATGGAGTCTTGCTTTGAATCAACCACCACCGCTCAGCCGTCCGGTCTACATCCCCAACCATCTGGTCTGGGCGATCCTGACGACGCTGTTCTGCTGCCTCCCGTTGGGCGTGGTGTCGATCGTGTACGCCTCCCAGGTCGATGGCCGCCGCGCGGCCGGCGACCTGCCGGGGGCCTACAGTGCGTCGCGCAAGGCGGGCTGGTGGGCGGTGGCTTCGGCCGTGGCCCTGCCGGTCCTGTTGCTGTTGTGGTTCGGGCTGTTCGGCGGCTTGGCCGTGCTGGGCGCTCTTTCCGACCAATGATCTACCACCACCACCCATCAAGGAGCTTGAACCCATGAATACCGCCACTCCGCAGGTCCCGAACAACCTGGTCTGGGCCATCCTGACCACCCTGTTCTGCTGCCTGCCGGCCGGCATCGTGTCGATCGTCTATGCCGCCCAGGTCAACGGCAAGCTGGCCGCTGGCGACATTGCCGGCGCCCAGGACTCCGCCGCCAAGGCCAAGAAGTGGGCCATCTGGTCGGCCATCGCCTGGGCCGTCGTGGTCGTGCTGTACGTGCTGTTCTTCGTTGTGCTCGGCGGCATGGGCGCGATGAGCAACAGCGGCTACTGATACGCCTGGACGGATCCGGCGCCTGCGCCGGATCCGTTGTTGCATGTCCGCGCTTCCTGCTCGTTCCCGGTTCGCCCGCTGGGCGCCGCTGCTGGTTTCCGCCGGCCTGGCCGCGGGCGCCACGGTGGTCCTGCGCAACGTCAATCCGTATGTCGCCGGCAATCCCTTGCCGAGCTGCCCGCTCTACGCCCTGACCGGCCTGTACTGCCCGGGCTGTGGCAGCACGCGCTGCCTGTATTCCCTGGTCCACTTCGACCTGCCCGGCGCGATGGCGATGAACCCGCTGCTGGTCATCAGCCTGCCGTTCCTGTTGCTGATGCTGCTGAACATCGCCGGCATCCGCCCACGCCTGCTCGACCCGCTCATGCGGGTGCTGGCCAATCCCACGTTCTGGCTCTGGGTACTGCCCGGGTATGCGCTGCTGCGTAACCTGCCGTGGGCACCGTTTACCGCGCTGGCGCCGATCTAGGTTTCCAGCCAACGGCGCAGCCCCTCGTGGTGGGCGGCGTTCGTCGATCATGGGGTTGGCCGGGCGGGATGGGTCTGCGGGGGACGCCGCGAATCCGTCCGTGGAGGCTTGGCCGCGGCTTGCTCGCGTGCGCTGTCCTGCGCACACGGCAAGACCGGGGTTGGGCCTCCTGCCCAACCCGCCCGAGGCATGCCTCGGACCCATGCCGCGGACACCCCCTCAAACCCATCCCGCCCGGCCACGGACAGTTTCCGTGCGCGTCCGCCACGGAAAGAAAGAGAAGATCAAAAGCGGATAGCTTCGCTGCGCTCGCTCGGAGCCGAGCATGGCTCGGCTCTACAGAACGTCAGTACACGGAAAACTGTCGAAGGCGGGGTGGGTCGGATGGCGGGGGTGTGAGCCGCATGGATGCGGCGACCAAGCCTCCATGGACGGATTCACGGCGTCCCCCGCCATCCGACCCACCCCGCCAACCCGCAGCAATCCTGCCGTTGCTGTTGCTGTTGCTGTTGCTGTCGCCTCTGCAGGTGCAGGGCTGCAAGCCCTGCCAGAACACCTACGTCACCCAGCCTGCAATCACCAGCAACGCGAGGATCGCCAGCCACAGCAGCAGCATCCGCCACACCAGGCTCATCGCATCACGCAGGTCCGGCAGCCGCTGCCACACCGGCAACAGCCCGGCCTCGGTGTAATCGTGCGCATCTTCGCGCAGCTCGGCGTTGACGCTGGCCCGCGCCACCGCGCCCAGGAACCCGATGGTGCCGGCCAGCCGCTCGCCATGCGCCTGGCGCCACGCCTTCCACGCCGTATCGAAGTTGCCCACCAGCGCCATCGAAAACGCCATCAGCTGCGCCACCGGCCACTCGATCCAGCCCAGCAGGCGCTGCGCCAGCGCCAGCGGCTCCACCGGCACGCGGGCACGCATCGGGCTTTCCGCCATCAGCGCCAGCAGCCGGTACCCCAGCGCACCGGCCGGGCCCAGCAGCAGGAACCAGAACAGCACCGCGAACCAGCGCCGCAGCGCGTTGAGCACGGTGGCCTCGACCAGCGACGGCACGTCTTCGCGCAGGCTGCCACCGGCCGCCTGCAGGTTGCGCACGGCGGCCTGACGCGTTGCGGCGTCGTCCGCATCGATGATCGCTTCGATATCACGATCCAGATCACGCGGCCCCCAGCACCAGGCCAGCACCGCCACGCCCAGCATCAGCGACGGCAGCCCGAACAGCACCCCGCGCAGCAGCCATGCCAGCAGCGCCATCAGCAGCAGCGGCGGCAGCAGTGCCAATGCAACACCGGCCGGTGCCTGCCACGCCTTTCCGCCATGCGCGTCCAGCCAGCCCAGCCAGCGCCGGAAGCCGTCGAAACGGCGCAGCGAGGCGGCAGCGGCCGGGGCAACATGGCCCAGGGCCAGTGCCACCAGCACGGCGGCCAGAGTGGTGAACATGGCAGGTCTCCCTACGAAACGGAACGCTCGGCGCCGTTACCTTACCTGTCGCAGCGGCGCCCCTCAGCGGTGAACCGGACTGTAACCCGGGCCGTGTTCAGGTGGCGGCAATACAGCAGCCACAACCGGCCCGGCCGCAGCCCGGTTCAGCCCTGCTGCTCGCGGTACCAGTGTTCGATCAGGCCGCGCGAAATCGAGATCGGCGGCGACAGGCGGATGCCCTGGCCATCGTCGTCCGCATCGCGTGCCAATGCTGCGCCAACCTCATCGGCAGTGAACCAGCGCGCGTCTTCCAGTTCGCCATCCACAGTCGGCAGGTCATCCTGCGCCTGTGCACGGAAACCGATCATCAGCGCGCCGGGGAACGGCCACGGCTGCGAACCGAGGTACTGGCAGGCGGTCACCCGCACCTTGCTCTCCTCGTGCACTTCACGCACCACGGTCTGCTCGAACGTCTCGCCGGGTTCGACGAAGCCGGCCAGCACCGAGTAACGACGCGGGGCCCAGTTCGACTGCCGGCCCAGCAGCAGCCGGCCCTGGTTCTCCACGGCGACGATCACGGCGGGATCGACACGCGGGTAGTGCTCGGTGGAACACTGCGCGCAACGGCCGACGAAGCCGCCTCGGGCAAACGCCACGGCGCCGCCGCACACACCGCAGAAGCGGGTGCGCGAGTGCCAGTAGGACATGCCGCGGGCATAGCTGAAGGCGGTCGCATCGGCCATCGACCACAGCAGCGCGGCCTGGCGCAGGTCGAGGCGACGTGGTGCGGTGACGGTGACGCTGGCGGCTTCAACCGAGAACCACGCTTGTTCCCCGCGCAGGCCGAGGAAGATCGCGGAGCCGGCCCCCCCCCCGATGTCGGCGCCGATCAGCGCCAGCGGCTGGTCGTCATCGCCGGTGAAGGCGCTGCCGTCCTGATCGAGCACGAGAATGCGCGCGCCCGGCCACAGGCGCGCCAGTGCATCGGCATCGTCGCGCAGGGCATCGGCGCGCTCCAGCGGTTCGCCAACGAAGGCGAAACCGGAAAGCGGCGAAGAAGTATTGGGCATCCGGCAAGCGTGCCGCCAATCGATGCGGGTGGCAAGGTCGGCGCTGTGCGCAATCTGCTGTTGTGGGCTGGAGGGCACAGAGCATCCACGCATGGCGTGGATCTACGGATCCGCTCTGGTGGGTGCCAACCGTGGTTGGCACATCCTGGCCACAGGGCTCTTACATGCTGAAACTGCTGCCGCAGCCGCAGGTGGTCTTTGCGTTCGGGTTGCGGATCACGAACTGGGCACCGGTCAGGCTCTCGGTGTAGTCCACCTCGGCGCCCATCAGGTACTGCAGGCTCAACGGGTCGACCAGCAGGGTCACCCCGCTGGTCTGTACCGCCAGGTCATCCTCGGCACGGTTCTCGTCGAACTCGAACCCGTACTGGAAGCCCGAACAGCCGCCGCCCTCGATGTAAACACGCAGGGCCAGGTCGGGGTTGCCCTCTTCCTGGATCAGGGACTTGACCTTGGCGGCCGCCGACTCGGTGAAGTTCAGCGGGCGCTCCAGCGATTGGTAATCGGGCGCGGCAACCGGAGTGGCGCCGGGCAGGGAGACTAGCGTGCTCATGATGCCAGCATGGGGGTGCCGGGGATGGCTTTCAAGCCATCGCCTCGGCCAGCTTGCGGCGTGCAGCAGTGTCGCCCTTGCCGCCATTGGCCTCATCGCCTTCCGGCGCCGGCAGGGCCGCCATCGGGGCGCTGGCATGGATCAGGCGGCCGTTCAGCTGGGCGCCCGCATTCATCTCCACCACCTGGTAATGGACGTTGCCATTGACCCGTGCGCTCGGGGTCAACTCGACCTTCTCGGTGGCGTGTACATCGCCGTCCAGGCGGCCGCTGATGACCACCACCTGGGCGCGGATCTCGCCCTCGATCACGCCGTGCTCGGCAACCGTCAGGGTCGCGCCACTGGCGCCTTCGGCGGCGATCACCTTGCCATGGATGCGGCCTTCCACGTACAGGCCACCACTGAATTCCACATCACCGCGGATCACCACCTGGTTGCCGATCAGGGCATCCACCACCAGCTGGCCTTCACGGTTGGATTTGCTGCTTCCGAACATCTGCCTACTCCCCTTTGGCGGCCGGCGCACCGGCCTGTTTCCAGTCGAATACCTGGGTGGTACCCCCCGTACCACTCCCCAATGTCACCCGCACGCGTTGCGGGGTGAAGTCAGCCGGCAGCATCACGCTGCCGGTGAGCTGCTGGAAGTACCGGAACGAGTAATCCTGTCCCGGTACCTTGCTGCGCTGGTGCAGATCATCCCAGCTGATCGTGGCCAGCTTGCCGTTCCTGACGCCTTCCACGGTGAAGCGCATCTGCCCCTGGCTGATGGCGCCGCGGTTGAGGTTCTGGGTCAGCACGGCGGTGTATTGCCACGTGCCGGCCGCTTCCGGGCTGAACTCGATCGAATGGGTGTTCAGGCCCTTGCGCTGGCTGGTCGAACCCACCAGGCGCTCATAGAAGGCAATGTCGGCACGCAGGCCGGCGATTTCCTCATCGCGCTCGGCCAGCGAGGACTGCACCTCGGTGTTGGCAGCGCGGCTGATGCGGTCGGAGGCTTCCAGCGTGGCCTGCTTCTGGCGCAGTTCGGTCAGCTGCGCCTGCAGCGTCTCGGCACGCTTCTCGGCGGCCTGCAGGCGCTGGCCCTGGGCATCGCGCGGGGTGGCCATCCAGCAGCCACCGAGCACGGCCAGCACCAGGCTGAGCAGCCAGATGCCGCCGATCACCAGCAGGCGGCGACGGTCGGCAGGCGGTTGCGGCGCGCCGGGCAGGCGGACCTGCACGCGCATGGGAGGACGGTTGGTCATGGGTGGTTTACGGGGTATCGCAAGGGCGACACCGGTACGGCCCCTGTGGCAAACGACGGGCTAGTGTATGACAGGACGGGTGGGTTTCCTGCGCAGCAGCGAGCCACGGTCTGTGGCGTTCAGGCATGCCATCGTCGATAGTGTGGTCCCCTGCACAGTTCCGTCGCCGGAGCATCGCCATGACCGAAGCCCACCTGTTCGTGATCGGCATCCTGCTGGCCTGGCTGGCCGGCATCCGCGTCTACCTCACCGTGTTCGGTGTCGGCCTGGCCGGCCTGCTCGGC
Organism: Stenotrophomonas sp. A3_2; assembly: GCF_036624925.1. Classification (NCBI taxonomy): domain Bacteria; kingdom Pseudomonadati; phylum Pseudomonadota; class Gammaproteobacteria; order Lysobacterales; family Lysobacteraceae; genus Stenotrophomonas; species Stenotrophomonas sp. A3_2. The sequence continues at coordinate 11,718 of NZ_JAZKVY010000289.1, read as the reverse complement.
TGGGTCGACCTGCCACCGGCCCTGCAGGCTACTGAATCGTGGTGGGTGCTGGGCACTTCGGCGGCGCTGGCGGTGACCGAATTCTTCGCCGACAAGATTCCCGGCGTGGACTCGGCGTGGGACCTGGTGCAGACCCTGGCACGTGTACCCGCAGGTGCCTTCCTTGCCGCAGCCACGCTGTCGCCGGATGGGCAGCTGGGTACCGGCGCACTTGCTGCCGGTGCCGGTGTCGCGCTGGCCAGCCATGGCCTGAAAGCCGGCACCCGTGCCCTGCTCAATACCTCGCCCGAGCCTGCCAGCAACTGGGTGGCCTCCGCCGCCGAGGACACCGTGGTGGTCGGGGGCCTGGCCCTGGCCCTGGCACACCCGTGGATCGCGCTGATCGTGGTGCTGGCCTGCAGCCTGGCGGGCGCGCTGCTGGTGTGGCTGGTCTGGCGCACCTTGTGGAAGGGCGTGCGCTGGCTGGCACGCAGTGCGTCGCCGGACGGTCCGCGCCAGCCGGGTACCGGTTGAACCTCGGGCTTGTCGCATAATGGACGCGAACACCAGGAGCACCGATGGCCGCAAACGAATCCCCCGCGGGCGCCCGCCCGGGACGCGCTGAATCCCCTCCGGCCGATCATTGGCAACGCTGGGCCGCGGAGCCGGCGAGCGCGGTCGCCGCAGTACCCGCAGTGGTTCCGCCGCTGGCCAGCTGCGACATGCCCGCATCGATCGGCAGCGCGCCACCGCCTCTGCCGGGCCCGGCCTTCCTGGCCGAGGCTGGCAACAACGACCAGGCGCCGTTGGCCTCCGATTCGCCCTACCGCGTGCTGATCGTCGAGGACGACCGCGCCCAGGCCCTGTTCGCGCAGAGCGTGCTGCACGGCGCCGGCATGCAGGCAATCGTGCACAGCGACGCCGACGGCGCGCTGCAGGCGATCAAGGAACACCGTCCCGACCTGATCCTGATGGATCTGCACCTGCCCGGACTGGATGGCATGCGGCTGACCGCACTGATCCGCCAGCAGCCCGGCCTGCAGCTGCTGCCGATCGTGTTCCTCAGCGGCGATCCGGATCCAGAGCGCCAGTTCGAAGTGCTCGACAGCGGCGCCGACGATTACCTGAGCAAGCCGATCCGCCCGCGCCACCTGATCGCCGCCGTGGCCAACCGCATCCGCCGCGCACGTGCGCAGGCCGCGACCCTGCCCGGTGCCAGCGGCGTACCGGCCACCAGCAATCCGGAAACCGGCCTGCCGACGCGCCATCACGTACTGCAGCAGCTCAACACCGCACTCGCCCACCGCGACCGGGGCGGTGTGTTCTTCATCGAAGTGGCCAGCGCGCTGGGGCTGCGCGAACGCTATGGTTATGCCGCCTTCGAGCGCCTGATGGTACAGGCCGGGCAGCGCCTGGCCGAGGCCGGCCATCCACACCTGCTGGCACGCCTGAACGACAACAGTTTCCTGCTGCTAGCCCGCAACGCCGACGAAGATGCCCTGGAAGGCATCGCCGCTTCCCTGCGCGAGCAGCTGTCGGCGCGTGCCTTCGTGATCCGCGACGACGAATCGGTGCACCTGCGCGGCGTGGTGGGTTATGCGCCGCTGTCGCCGGGCTTCGACGATGCCAACGCTGCACTGGAAGCGATCGAGCGCACCACCCTGCAGGCACGCCTGCTCAGCGCCGGTGTGGCGGGCCATGTGCACCGCCAGGCCGTCACCGAACAGGAGCACCTGGCACTGCTGGAAGGCCAGCTGGAGCTGGCCTATCAACCGATCGTCGCCGTCGCCGGTGGCAACACCGCGCAGTACCAGCTGCTGCTGCGCCTGCGCCAGGCCGATGGCACGGTGCTGGCGGCCGGCCAGGTTATTCCGGCCGCCGAAGCGGCAGGCCGTATCGCCGACCTCGACCAGCAGGTGATGGACCACGCGCTGGGCCTGCTGGATCTCTACCGGCACGCCACGCCGCCGCTGAACCTGTTCGTCTCGCAGTCGCTGCGCACCCTGCAGCGCGACGCCTTCGCCGACTGGCTGCTGGAATCGCTGCAGCAGCGTGACCTGCCGGGCAGTGCGCTGGTGATCGACGTGCGCCTGCCCGACGCACTGATCCACACCGTGCCGCTGCAACAGTTCTGCCAGCGCATGGCCGGCCCCGGGGTGCGCTTCTGTCTGAGCCAGTTCGAGCCCAGCGGCGAAGCCGACGCCCTGCTGACCCAGCTGCCGCTGTCGTTCGTGCGCATGGCCGCGCGCTTCTCCAGCAGCCATGCCAACCCGGCCACGCGCGAGGAACTGCGCAAGGCGATCGAACAGGCACATGCGGCCGGGCTGCAGATCATCGGGCAGCAGATCGAGGACCCACAGGCCGCCGCGGCGATGTGGGTCGGCGGCGTCGATTACATCCAGGGCAACATGGTGCAGTCGGCCGGCAGCGACCTGAACTTCGACTTCCACAACGCGGTGCTCTGACGTGCCGCTGTGGGGCGTGCTGCTGGTTGCCCTTGCCGCGGCCGCCGTGGCGCTGCTGTTGGGCCTGCGCCTGCGCGCACGCAGCCGTGCACTGGCCCGGCTGCAACGCGCACACGATGCGCTCGCCGTCGAACGCGACCAGCTGCGCCGTACCACCGAACGCCAGGGCCAGCTGGAACAGCAGCTGCTGCAGGCCAAGCAGGCCGCCGAAGCAGCGGTGCTGGCCAAGGGCGAGTTCCTGGCCACCATGAGCCACGAGATCCGCACCCCGCTCAACGGCATCCTGCCGATGCTGGAGCTGATCGCGCACGGGCCGCTGGGCGAGGACCAGCGGCAGATGCTGGCCACCGCTTCGGCCAGTTCACAGCAGCTGCTGCGCATCGTCGATGACATCCTCGACTACTCACGGCTGGAAGCACAGGCGCTGGAACTGGAAATCACCAGCTTCAACCTGCGCGATCTGCTGGATGGCGTGGTGCAGCTGATGCAGCGCGCCGCCGACGCCAAGGGCCTGTCCCTGACCCTGCAGCTTGACCCGTCGGTGCGCCTGCCGGTGCGCGGCGACCCGGTACGCCTGCGCCAGGTGCTGAGCAATCTTCTGGCCAATGCCATCAAGTTCACCGCGCGCGGCCAGGTACAGCTGCGCGTGCAGCGGCTGGGCGAAGGCGCGGCCCAGCACCAGCTGCGCTTCGAGATCATCGACACCGGCATCGGCATCGATGAGGCACTGCAGGCACGCCTGTTCCAGTCCTTCAGCCAGGCCGATGCCTCGACCACGCGCATCTACGGCGGCACCGGCCTGGGCCTGGCCATCTGCAGGCGCATCATCGACCTGATGCACGGGCAGATCGGCGTGCAGTCCACGCCCGGCCAGGGTGCTACGTTCTGGTTCGAGATTCCGCTGCTGAAGGTGCCCGGCGACCTGCCGGCGATGGCCCGCGCGCCGACAGCGCTGCTGCTGTTCAGTGCCGATGCAATGCTGCAGAAACGCATCGAGCGCATCGCCGCCCACCATGGGCTGCAGGTGCAGATGCTGAGCCAGCTGGACGCCGTGGTCGAACAGCTGCGCACCGCGCCGCAACCCGGGCAACCGGCACCGGCGTGGCTGCTGGTCGATGCACGCGCGCGGCGCAGCGGCGAGGCGATGCTGCAGCAGGCACTGGCCGAGCGCGGTGACGACGACGCACTGCAGGTGCTCTGGCTGCAGGATGACGCACCAGCGCAACGACCGCGCCAGCGCCAGCTGCCCACGCACTTCGACGATGCCGCACTGCATGCACTCCTGGCCGCACCTGTCACGCCTGCCCGTCCTGCCGCCCTGCTTTCCAGTGCCGGAGATGGGGTACCCGCGCCGGTGCTGCCGCCACTGCACCTGCGCGTGCTGCTGGTGGAAGACAATACGGTCAACCGGATGGTGGCCGAGCAGCTGCTGCGCGTATTCCAGTGCGAGGTGCGCAACGCCGTCGATGGCGAGCAGGCATTGGCCGCTCTTCGCGAAGGCGGCGTGGACATCGTGCTGATGGATTGCCAGATGCCGGTGCTGGACGGCTACGCCGCCACGCGCCACTGGCGTGCGGAAGAAGCGGAAATCGGGCGAGCGCGCCTGCCGATCATCGCGATGACCGCCAATGCCATGGCCGGCGACCGCGAGCGCTGCCTGCAGGCTGGCATGGACGATTACCTGTCCAAGCCGATCGCCCGCGCCACGCTGCATGCGCTGTTGAAGCGCTGGGGTGGCGGTAAAGCCGCATCACCTGCACGGCCTTCTGCAGAGCCGAGCATGGCTCGGCTGACGGCCAACAGCAGTGGGGCTCCATCAGCCGAGCATGGCTCGGCTCTGCAGGACGATGACAGCCGAGTGGGCTCCAAGCCACAACCGGTACTCGACCGCGATGTGCTGGACGAACTGCACGCGGTGATCGGCGACGCCGCCATCCAGATCGTGTCGGTCTTTCTTGACGATGCGCCAGCGATGGTGCAGCAGCTGCAGCAGGCCGCGCAGAGCGGCGACGAGCCCCGCCTGCAGGCGGTCGCGCACAGCCTGAAATCGTCGAGTGCGAACGTGGGAGCCCTGTCGCTGTCGGCGGTCGCGCAGCGCATCGAACGCGAGGCCCGTGGTGGCAGCCTGCAGCGCCCCGCGGTGGCGGTCGCGCTGCTGGTTGCCGAATTCGCCCGGGCACGTGTGGCGCTGACGGGCTACCTGGCGCAGCATCGTGCCGGCCAGGACAGCTGACTCACTCTTCCAGCTTGCTCAGCAGGTACTTGGGCTCGCCGATGCGCTCGATCAGGTCGAGCTGGGTTTCCAGCCAGTCGATGTGTTCTTCTTCCGAATCGAGAATCTTCACGAACAGCTGGCGGCTGACATAGTCGCCGACCGAATCGGCATAGGCGACGGCCTCGCGCAGGGTGACCACGCCGTCGCGCTCCAGCGACAGGTCGCACTGCAGGATCTCGGTCGGGTTCTCGCCGATGCGCAGCTTGCCCAGCGCCTGGAAGTTCGGCAGGCCTTCGAGGAACAGGATGCGGTCGGCGAGCATGTCGGCATGCTTCATCTCGTCGATCGATTCCTTGTACTCGTGCTCGGCCAGTTCCTTGATGCCCCAGTTCTTCAGCATCTTGGCGTGCAGGAAGTACTGGTTGATCGCGGTCAACTCGTTGTAGAGGACCTTGTTGAGGAATTCGATGACCTTGGTGTCGCCCTTCATGGGATGCTCCTGCACGCTGAAAACGCAGGCACTTTAACGCCTTGTCTGCGGCCGTGAAGGAACGCGAATCGTGCGCATTGGCCTGTGCGGCCGCGCGTGAAGGATGCGAAAGCGCGGCGTCAATGCGCCGCGAAGAAACGATCAGGCAACCTGGGCCAGGCCCAATACCGGCAGCGGCAGATCGTGGGTCGCACGCGCCTTGGCCAAGAGGTCCGCGGCCATGTCCAGGCAGGAACCGCAGGTCGCACCACAGCCGGTCCGCATGGTCAGTTCGGCCACCGTGCTGACACCATGGCTGGCGGCTTCGCGGATCTGGTGGTCGGTGACTCCGTTGCAGATGCAGACGTACACAGGCGGGAACCGGGCTGACAGGCCAGGAGCGGCCTGATGGCTATTCCAATGGAAACGAGAATGGTTGTCAATCAGAGACCTGAACCATTCTCGATACCGTTCAGCCCGTCAGCTGGCTGGGCCATCACCCGTGGCCTTCTTCGGCCAGTAGCCGCGCGTCCGCGGGCGCTTGCGCGGGCGGTCGTGGCCGGCCGTGTGGCCGGGCATCCAAGCCTCGGCGGCGCTCTTGGGCATGGCGGTTACGCCCTGTCCGGCGACCCCGCGCGCCAAAGGCGCGAGATGACGCAGTGCGCGCGCATAGACGCCGCGCTTGAACACCACCACATGCTCCACCGGGTACCAGAAATCGACCCAGCGCCAATGATCGAACTCGGGCGAGTCAGTGTGGTCCAGCTTCACATGGGATTCGTCGCCGGTCAGGCGCAGCAGGAACCAGACCTGCTTCTGGCCGATGCAGACCTGCCGCTCGTTGCGGCGGATGGCCCGCGCCGGCAGCTTGTAGCGCAGCCAACCGGGCGTGGCCCCGAGCACTTCCACATGCTCAGGCAGCAGGCCGGTTTCTTCCTGCAGTTCACGATACATGGCCTCGACGGGCGTCTCATCGGTGTTCATGCCCCCTTGCGGGAACTGCCAACCATCCCGACGCACGCGTCGTGCCCAGAACACCTGGCCGTCCTGCCGCATCAGCACAATGCCGACGTTCGGTCGATAGCCGTCCGGATCGATCACGATGCGGACTCCTAAGAAAATCTACTGCCCGGGACTATCCCACGCCCTCTGTCGGCCCACAAGCACGGCACAAAAGTGTTGACAGGGACGGTACACATCCGCAGAATAGCGGGCTCACCAAGGCTATGTAGCTCAGCCGGTTAGAGCACAGCACTCATAATGCTGGGGTCGGTGGTTCGAGTCCACCCATAGCCACCACACTGAAAATGAAGTTGTTTTTCAGCGTGATAAGTGAGAAAATCGTTGTACGTTTTGCCCCGTCGCCAAGCGGTAAGGCACCTGACTCTGACTCAGGCATTCGGTGGTTCGAATCCATCCGGGGCAGCCAAATTAAAAGCAAAAGGCCAGATCGAAAGATCTGGCCTTTTGCTTTTAATTTGGTCACGCATTCCACCTTATCCCCGCGCCTGTCGGCGCACCCTCTTGAACAACAAGGGGGCTCTTCTCCAGAGAGAGGCCCGGGGTCGGACATGCAAAAAGACGGGTAGTGCCGGCCGCTGGCCGGCAACCACGAAATGCCTGACTCCAAAACGACAAAAGCCCGGCCGAAGCCGGGCTTTTGCTTTTCCATCCAGCGGGCCCCCGAAGGAGCCCAACCAGGCGCAGCAGATCAGCGCTTGGAGAACTGGGTGGCGCGGCGGGCCTTGTGCAGACCGACCTTCTTACGCTCGACTTCGCGGGCGTCGCGGGTCATGAAGCCAGCCTTGCGCAGCTCGGACTTCAGGCTTTCGTCGTACTCGACCAGCGCACGAGCGATACCCAGACGGATCGCACCGGCCTGGCCGGTGGTGCCGCCGCCAGCGGCGGTGACCAGGATGTCGAAGCTTTCGGTGTTCTTGGTCAGCTCGAGCGGCTGGCGCACGATCATGCGCGCGGTCTCACGACCGAAGAACTCGTCCAGCGGACGACCATTGACGGTGATGTTGCCCGAACCCTTGCGCAGGAACACGCGAGCGGTGGAGGACTTGCGGCGGCCAGTGCCGTAGTTTTGAGTGATAGCCATGATTAGATATCCAGAACCTGCGGCTGCTGTGCGGCGTGCGGATGCTCAGTGCCGGCGTAGACCTTGAGCTTGCGGTACATCTGGCGACCCAGCGGGCCCTTCGGCAGCATGCCCTTGACGGCGATCTCGATCACGCGCTCCGGGTGGCGCTCCAGCGCCTGGGCCAGGGACTCGGTCTTCAGGTTGCCGATGTAACCGGTGAAACGGTGATACATCTTGTCCTGCAGCTTCTTGCCGGTGACGGCAATCTTTTCTGCATTGATGACGACCAGGTAGTCGCCGGTATCAACGTGCGGGGTGTAGACCGGCTTGTGCTTGCCACGCAGACGGCGGGCCAGCTCGGTGGCGAGACGGCCCAGGGTCTTGCCCTCGGCGTCGACGAGGTACCAGTCGCGCTGGACGGTCTCGTTCTTGGCAGTGAAAGTGCTCATGAAGAACTCTAGGTTAGGTCGGGCTCATTGCGGCGAAAGGCTCGCCGGAACTCTGCCACGCGTTGTGAAAAGGTGAAGCGCAAGAGGCGGGATTGTACTGGCCTTGCCAGCCACTTGCAAGTGGACCGTCAGGCCGGGTTGGCACGGACGCAGGGCCGGGCGAGAATCGGGGGACTTCCGCCCCACCGCGTACTGCCATGACCGTGCTCCGCCAGACCACCCCGCTGGACCACCTGCTGACCGAGGCGCAGCGCGCCCTGGATACGGTGTTCGGCAACCCACCGGCGGCCCGCCCCTACCCGGCTGCGGAGACCGACGAGCCCGGCATGGGCAGCGCCGAGCGCCGCCATGCAGCCGGCCTGATGCGGATCAACCACGTCGGCGAAGTCTGTGCGCAGGGCCTGTATTTCGGCCAGGCCGCCGTGGCCCGCGACCCGGCCACGCGTGAACACCTGCTGGAAGCGGCCCAGGAAGAGACCGACCATCTGGCCTGGTGTGCCACCCGGCTGGCCGAACTGGACAGCCGTCCCAGCCTGTTCAACCCGCTGTGGTACGCCGGCAGCTATACCATCGGTACGCTGGCCGGGCTGCGCGGTGACGGCTGGAACCTCGGCTTCGTGGTCGAGACCGAGCGCCAGGTGGAGGCCCACCTGGACGAGCATCTGGTCGACCTGCCGCCCGGCGACCTGCGCAGCCGCGCGGTCATCCAGGTGATGAAGGAGGACGAGGCCCGCCATGCCGAGCACGCCGAGCAGGCCGGCGCACGCCGCCTTCCGTTCCCGATTCCGGGCGCGATGGCACTGGCCTCCAGGGTGATGAAGACCATCGCCTACCGCATTTGAAGGGTCGCCCGCACCAACGGTGCGGGCCTACCAGGAGGTGCGGGGGGGCCGACGGTGGGGCCCGACCGTTGGTCGGGCCATCAATCAGTTGGGCGAGACCAGCTTCAGGCCGATCACGCCGGCTACGATCAGGCCCACGCAGGCCAGGCGGGCCGGCGACGCACTGTCGTTGAACAGATAGATGCCCAGCACCGCCACGCCCATGGCACCGATGCCGGTCCAGATCGCATAGGCCGTGCCGACCGGGATGCTCTTCATCGCCTGGCTCATCAGGTACAGGCTGATCAGGGCGGACACCACCGTGGCAACGGTGGGCAGGGGTTTGCTGAAGCCTTCGGAGTACTTCATTCCGAGGGCGAAACCGATCTCGAACAGGCCGGCCAGCAGCAGGTAGATCCAGGGCATGGGTGGGGGCTCCTTACCTTTTGGGGAAAAAACGAAACGGCCCGGTGTTTTCACACCGGGCCGTGGGTCGGTACATCACCATGGAGCCAATCGCGCGTGCGACGCCAGTTCCACGGGGCGGGTCGTCCCGCCTGGGTGGCGATGCCTGCGGGCATCGCACATGGGGCTTACTCGGACAGGTTCCGGCCGTGGAACAACTCTTCGATCTCGCGCTTGAGCAGCGCCTCGATCTTCATGCGCTCCTTGAACGACAGGTTCCTGGCCTTTTCCTCGAACAGGTACTGGTCCAGGTCGAAGTCCTTCAGGTGCATCTTCGTGTGGAAGATGTTTTCCTGGTAGACGTTGACGTCGAACATCTCGTAACGCGACTTGATGTTCTTGGCCAGGAAGTTCTGGATCGAGTTGATCTTGTGGTCGATGAAGTGCTTCTTGCCCTTCACATCACGGGTGAAGCCACGGACGCGGTAGTCCATGATCACGATGTCCGATTCCAGGCTCTCGATCAGGTAGTTCAGGGCCTTCAGCGGGGAAATGACGCCACAGGTGGCCACGTCGATGTCCGCGCGGAACGTCGCGATACCTTCCTGCGGATGGGTCTCCGGGTAGGTATGGACCGTGATGTGGCTCTTGTCCATGTGCGCGACCACGGCGTCGGAGATCAGCTCCTTGCCGGCCAGCTTCTTGTCGATCACCGGTTCTTCGGAGATCAGGATGGTCACCGAGGCACCCTGCGGGTCGTAGTCCTGGCGGGCCACGTTCAGGATGTTGGCGCCGATGATCTCGGCGACATCGGTCAAGATCTGAGTCAGCCTGTCGGCGTTGTACTCTTCATCGATGTATTCAATGTAACGCTGACGCTCCTCTTCGGTGCGCGCGTAACACACGTCATAGATGTTGAAGCTCAGCGCCTTGGTGAGGTTGTTGAAACCCTGCAGCCTCAGGCGAGGCAACGGCTTGACCACGGCGGTCGATTCCTGTGTAAGAAGGGAAAGGGGGAATTATGGGGCAAACTGCCCCCGGGGGGAACGTGAAGAGCGCTCACATCTGGCACACTGTTTGCCCTTAACAATTGCGCTGGTTAAGCTCCGCTATCGACCCCGTGAATCCGTTCATGCGCAGAGGGAGCGCTCCTATCGTGTCAACCGTGCGCCTAGCTAGCAGTCCACTGGCCCTGGATATCGCCACAATCGATCGTTTCCTGGCGCACAGCCACAGGCGGCGATACCCCACCCGTACCGACGTCTTCCGGCCCGGGGACCCGGCGGGAACCCTGTATTACGTCATCAGCGGCTCGGTTTCGATCATGGCCGAGGAAGATGACGATCGCGAGCTGGTGCTGGGCTACTTTGGTGCCGGCGAATTCGTCGGCGAGATGGGCCTGTTCGTCGAATCGGACCGCCGCGAGGTGATCCTGCGGACCCGCACCGCCTGCGAGCTGGCTGAAATCAGCTACGAGCGCCTGCATCAGCTGTTCCTCGGCCCGCTGTCGGCCGATGCCCCGCGCCTGCTGTATGCGCTGGGCCAGCAGATTTCCAAGCGCCTGCTCGACACCAGCCGCAAGGCCAGCCGCCTGGCGTTCCTGGACGTGACCGACCGGATCGTGCGCACCCTGCACGACCTGGCGCAGGAACCGGAGGCGATGAGCCATCCGCAAGGCAGCCAGCTGCGTGTATCGCGGCAGGAGCTGGCGCGCCTGGTCGGCTGCTCGCGCGAGATGGCCGGCCGCGTGCTGAAGAAACTGCAGACCGACGGCCTGCTGCATGCCCGCGGCAAGACCGTGGTGCTGTACGGCACCCGTTGACCGTTGAGCACCCGGTGGGTGCGGACCTTGGTCCGCACTCCCTGGCGCGCTAGGCTCGGTGCATGGAGCTGAGCAGCGAATTCTGGTGGTTCATCCTCATCGGCCTGGGCGCACAGCTGGTCGACGGCGCGCTGGGCATGGCGTTCGGCCTGGTGTCCTCGTCGGTGATGCTGAGCATGGGCCTGCCGCCGGCGCAGGTCAGCGCCAGCATCCACACCGCTGAAGTGTTCACCACGGGCGCCTCGGGGGTGTCGCACCTCGCAGCCGGAAATGTCGATAAGCGCCTGTTCCTGCGCCTGGCCCTGCCCGGCGCAGTGGGCGGCGCCCTGGGCGCGTACGTGCTCACGCAGCTCCCAGGCGAGATCATCCGGCCACTGATCTACCTGTACCTGCTGGTGCTGGCGATCATCATCCTGGCCCGCGCCGCTGGGCGCTGGATGCCCAAGGGCGAGATCCGCCGGGTGCCGGTGCTGGGCTTCTTCGCCGGCCTGCTCGACGCCAGCGGCGGCGGTGGCTGGGGGCCCATCGCCACGTCCACCCTGCTCGCCCGCGGCGGCCAGGCGCGCACCACCATCGGAACAGTCAACGCAGCCGAGTTCGTGGTCACGTTGACGGTGTCAGCGACCTTCCTGTTGTCGATGGGCGTGCAGCACCTGCAGATCGTCGCCGGCCTGCTGATCGGCGGCATGATGGCCGCGCCGGTGGCGGCGATCCTGGTCAAGCGGGTGAAGGAGCGCTGGGTGCTGGTGGCCGTGGGCGTGCTGGTGCTGGGCATCAGCCTGTTCCAGATCGGCCACGCGGTTTACGGGCATCTGGGCCGCTGAGCGCTTGCCGGGCATGGCCCGGCGCTACCCGCGCCTTTTCCGGTAGCGCCGGGCCAAGCCCGGCGGCTCAGTCACCGTGAGATGGGGTCAGAGCCCCGTCGGGGCTATGACCCGTTGGTCAGGCCTTGGGGCCCCCCCGGTCCACCCCCCCCCCGTTGTGGCTGGGGGTGGCGGCGGGCCGCA